>JALSIL010000527.1 GCA_026990095.1 Lysobacterales bacterium | reverse complement strand
TCTACAGCTGAATTTATTTGAAAAAAGGGACTTGATACCTCTGTTAGAAGGAATTCCGATTAACATAAAAGTATCGAATCCAAATCAAATGACGATATTTTGAAAGTTAACGGGACAGTAGTGTGAAATTATATAGAAGTATGGGTTTGGTTTTAAGTATGGCTTTATTTGTTGGTTGTTCGGAAAATAATGACAGTAAATCAAATCCGTTAAAAGAAAAAATCATTCAAAACCAAAAAACAGGATCCGTCGATAAAAATTCATTGTTCGATCCAAATAAAACATGTGATTTGTTTAGATTGAATGGATATAGTTTCTATCCTTGGAAAGGATTTGGAGAGTGGTGGTCTTGCACTTCTCAACTACAATATAACTACATAGATGGGTCAATAAATGTAATAAGTTTTTATGCTGAGTCACCACATGGAGGTGGTAAAATCGACAGTATTAAAATCCAAGCAGATATATTTGATATTAGTTTTAAATCTAAAGTAAAAAAAGAGTTTGTAAATAAAATCAAGAAGTTTTTTAAGAAGTCTGGTATTAAGATTCCTGACTCATTAATCAATCACATCAACATTGAAGTAAATTATAATACAAGTGCCGATTCTGTAAATATTAATTTTGAAGTTGATAGATCTTATAATGAAGGCTATGGACTTGTAATAACAATAAAGCCATCGGCATGAATGGATCAGAGAAGAGAGTGGTTTATATTGACTCATGTGCTTTTAATGTATTATTTGATGAAGAAGTAAAGATAATGACAGAGTTTCCTGATGTTGATTTTAGGTTAAAAACAACAAAAGGTGTTGTTAAAGAGCTTGAAGATATATCAGTTGATAAACCAATTAAAAATTTTGCTTTGGAATTAATAAATAGTGGTAAAATTCATGTAGATTCTTTTTTTGGATTTTCAGATGGTCAAAATCAGTATAGGCATATTGGTGGTTTTGGTGAAGGAAATTTTATTAGAGGTACACAAAACCATTTCCTCAAAAAAACCGAAAACACATTAGGTTCTGTGAAGAAGAAGTCAGGAGTGAGAAACAATGAGACCGATAGGGATTTATTGGCTCATGGATTGGGTCAAATCATTTTAACCGCTGAAACAGTGTTGGGATGTTCAGAGTTAAAACAATTAGCAGAAAGCCGAGGAACATGGATTATAAATATAGCAAAATGGAAAGAAACAATTCAATCAAAGCAAATTACTTTGAGGAGGTATGTTGAGAACTGTTTAGTTTACTCACTCCCAATGCTATGCATGGTAGTGTATATCTCAAATACAACCAATACTCTACAAATTAAATAACTATGCATTCCCACGCGGAGCGTGAGGAACGAGGAAAAAAACCGTGTAACTCTGTGCCTCCTCTGTGAAGCTCTGTGTTCCTTATCAGTTTCAAACAAAACCACGATACCCAATGAGATTGCCACGTCGTTCCTCCTCGCAATGACGTTTATATTTAGACAATCCCCAAATTCATCTCCAATCTCAACGCTAAGTTCATGTTTTGAATGGCTTGGGTAGCGGCTCCTTTAAGTAGGTTGTCGATGCAAACACAGAGGACTAGGTGTTTGCCTTTGGTGCTGAAGCCGCCGATGAGGACATTGTGAATGTTTTGCACTTGGGTGACTTCGGGGATTTGTTTTGTGACTTTTATGAGTTCAAATTTGTTATAAAATTCTTGGTAAATTTGTGTTATTTGGGATGCTGTTTTTTCTTGTTTTAAGTTAAGTGAAATCGTCAGGTGTATGCCTCTGAAAAATTCGGCGACGTGTGGCATGAGGTTGACTGGATGATTTAACACGCGACTGACTTCGTTTTCGTGGATATGGTCTACCAGTTTATAAGCCATGAGGTTGTCTTTGAGTAATTTTGGGTTGTTTTTGTCGCTGGGTTTGCTGCCCGCACCTGAATAGCCTGAAACTCCAAATATTTGCGGTGTGCCATCAAGTTGCTCAAGAATAGGTAAAATACCTAGTTGCGAAGCGGTGGCATAACAGCCTGGATTGGCAATAAGTTTTTTGCCAATGATGTGCTTTTGGCGGGTTTCGGGTTGCCCATAAGTCCATGTATCATCAAACCTAAAATCTGAGCTTAAGTCGATAATTACACACTTTTTGCTGATTTTAAGCCATAAATCGTGGTTTTTAGCCGCAATATCATTTGGTAAGGCTAGAAATATGACATCTAAATCTTTTTTTGCTAAGCCTTCAAGTTCATCGGCACAATAACACAAATCTGTATCAGTAAAACCTGTGACTATCTCAGAGACTTTTTTACCGTTATATTCACGCGAATAAGCGGCAAGCAATTGTGTTTGTGGGTGCTTATCGATAAGTTTTATTAATTCAAACCCAACATAACCTCTGGCTCCAACCAATGCAACTTTTATCATGACGTCTTCTCCTGCCAGCTATCGGCATAATCAGCACCGACTTGTAAACACTTTAAGGCTGCTACAATTGTCATGCCCGTGGTAAACACAATCCAGTCGTCTTTTTTGTAACTGCAATCAGCTTGCTTGTAATACCATGCGTTGATTTTATTGTTGCTGCGAGAACGCCAATACAACTGTGGATAGACCGACAACATGTGTTGCCAAATGGCTTTGCCTAATCCTTGCCCTTGGGCTTGTGGTGTGACGGCAAATTTGTTCAAATAGGCAGTGCCATTATGACCTTCAGTGACTAAGGCGAGCGCTTGTCCTGATTCGGAGATAAAGATTGATTTGAGTTTTATTTCATCTAAAAAATCAGCTTTTAATTTTTTGCCGAAGGTGTTTTCGAGCAAGCTAATAAGTTTGAGCTTTACTGTTGAGCCGATGATTTGGTGGTGGTTGATGTTTTCTCCCATGCAAATAAACGTGCCTTTGCCTTTATGGGTGAACAATTCCTTGCCAAGCTCACTGGCAGCGGTTATGGAGACGCTGAGTTTGCGTGGCATGGGTTTGAGCAGTTGGTAAATTTGTTGGATTTTCAATTTCATGCCTGAATGCAACCACGGTTGTTGCATAAGGTTATCGTATTGGTTGTGCAATTGAATGGCAGAAATCAATTGCTCATTCTCATCCAGCATGCCACCAGTTGGAGTGACGAAAATCACTTTGGCAGGTTTGGATTCCCACACCAGCTGACGAATGGCAATATCGGCATTGATATTGAGTACATTACCAGCATCATCGGTGCCAAGACAGCTTAAAACAGGCACTTGTTTGTTTTTGATGGCTTGGTTGATTTCATCCAGTTTGACTTGTTTGATTTGCCCGACATGTCCATATTTTTCCTTGTCCAAATAATCACAAGAAAAAACATTGTTGAAGATGCTGTTAGTTTTTATGCCGTGTTCTGCCAAAGCGTCCAACAGTTTTTGATGCACATCTTTGATAACAGGTTGAATCAATGCGATGGTTTGATCATCGGTCACACGCAAGCCATCGAGTTTTTGTACAGGCAGGTTTTGTTTGCTGGTTGCGGCATCAATTTGAGTGCCTGCTCCGTGCAAAACGATAGGAATTAATCCCAAATGTGTGATTAATGACAAGGACTGTGCCAACTCCTCAAGTTGCGTAGCAATGACATTGCCACCGACTTTGACCACGGCAAATTTAACGTGGTGGTGGTTGCTGTATTGATCCAAATAATACTGGGCTTCGGTGGAATGACCGAGTTGCAACAGTACTTGTTTGATTAAATTTTGTTTAGCTTGCATGAATAATTCCTTGGTAGATGTTGTAGATTTTTTGCAGTTGAGAAAGTGCAACCCATTCGTCAATGGTATGAGCTTGTTTGATGTCACCAGACCCCAGAACAATGGCAGGGAAACCCGCTTGTGAAAAAAGAGCGGCTTCTGTCCAAAAATCAACTGGAGTTGATAATTCTATCCTATGGTTTTTACAGAACAACAAACTTAATTTATCAGTTTGCCCATCTGCAGGTAAAGGTGGTGCCATCATGCCGGCTCTGAATTTGGCATTTTTATCAAACACTTGCATGTTTTCATAAATCTCCTTGGATGAAACACCTGATGGAACGCGTGCACTAAAATCCAGATTGACTTTTTCGGCTATCATATTATTTTTTTCGCCACCTTTGATAACACCAACATTAAAACAAATGCCTGCTGGATTATCTTCTTTGACGAAAGTTCCTGCATAATATAAAGCTTGAAATAACCATTTATTGGCTTTGTGTATAGCGTTTTCTTCTAAAGCAATCGCCATTGAAGAATGCCCACAAACACCAGTAAACTCGATATAAGTCGATAAATAGCCGCGGTGTGAAACCACCGCTTTGCTTTGTGTGGGTTCAGCAATAACGATTTGTTGGTATTGTGACAAGTCATTGTTGTCGATAAAACTCTGTACACAACAACCATTGGCTCCTTCTTCATCTGAGGTAAACACCACTGCCATATCATCAGCTGATTCCGCTAAAACCATCAAGATTGCAGCGGCTCCTTTGATGTCACAACTGCCACGACCATAAGCCTTATCGTCAACAATTGTCAACTTAAAAGGGTCGTAATGCCAATGCTCAATGGTGCTTGCCGTCACAGGAACGGTATCTAAATGCACATTAAACAACACACTTGGCGTTCCTTTTTTGGCATAAAAAATTACATGCCCATCGCCAAGGTCGGTTATTTCAACCTTAAACCCAGAGGTTTCAAAATGATTTGTAAGATGCCTATACAATTCATCCTCTTGGCAAATCTTGCGAGGTGGATTTTGTGTGTCTTGTTGGATGAGGAAATCTAAGTTATTGAGTATGCTTTTTAGTGTTTTGTTTGTTTTTTTCATGATTGATTTCCTAGGAGCCTGTCCGAGAACAGGAATCGTCGTGAAGGAAAGCTGGGTTTAGGGCTATTTTTTGGTTTTTTGAGAAGAATAGCCCCGCTATTTGCCGATAAAAAGCGAAAAATAGCACAAATCCAGCTTTTCTGTAATAGATTATCTATTCTCGGACAGGCTCCTAGCATATGCATAATGAGTCGAATTAATGTTTCTTTTTGTTTTGGGTCTGATTCAGCAACAAGCAATGTCAATGCTGCCAGTCCTGTATCGTTGATAATTGCCTCACCTCGCTTGATTAGTGAATCTTTTAATTCACTTAATAATTGCATGGCACTTTTGCTGGTAATTAACTTACCGTCTGATTCTCCTCTTGGTTCATCTAGCAATCCCTCATCATAGCGTTGCAACCACAAAAAAGTTTGGGTGTATCGTGTTATTATTTCGGTTAAACCCCTGCCTGCCTCTAATGTTAGTTCTGGTGATTTAGCCGTTTTCTCTATGAGCTTTAATGCTTGTTGCAATGCTTTGGAATTTTGTTCAAAGCGTTGTTGGTTAAGGGAGTAGCCTTGGGTAAGAATTTCTTTTAAGCGTTGAGTTGCCCAAATTCGGAATTGTGTCGCTTTTGATGAATTGATTCTGTATCCAACTGAAATAATAACATCTAAATGGTAAAATTTAAGTTTTCGTTTAACCTTTCTTTTTCCTTCGAGTTGAACTTGTAAGGAATCCTTACAAGTTGATTTTTCATCAAGCTCTTTTTCTCTGAAAATATTCTTTAAATGCATGGTGATGTTTTGAGGTTTAACTTCAAATAATCGCGCAATTTGAGCCTGAGTCATCCAGAGGGTATTGTCTTGCAAACTTAGTTCTACTTGAGTTTGCCCATCACTGCTTTGGTATATTTCTATTTGGTTTGTATTCTTCATAATAATTGTATTATATATTTTTCCCTTATCTTCTGATCTTATTAACCAATGTTGAGGCTTGTCCAGCAAGCTTAATAAACCCAACGGCATCGGCTGGTGACCATGCACAGGATTGGGCGTAAACTGAGTCTTTGTCTTGCACAATATAATCCGATTCTATCGCTGTTGCTAATAAATTGCCGCCTTGACTGTACAATGTTACCGTGCCTGTCACGTGCGATTGCGAGCTTTTGAGGTAAGCTTCTAAGTCGGTTTTGTGCGGGTCGTGGAAATGGCCGTTGTAAACCAACTCAGCCCAGCGATTAGCAATAATATGGTTGAATTGGTTTTGAAATTTGGAATTAACCGTGTCTTGCAAGGCTTGATGAGCGGCTAATAATCCATCAATGGCAGGGCATTCAAAGACGATTCTACCCTTTAAACCGATACTGACATCGCCGGTGTAAATATGTCTGCCTATGCCGTATTGCCCCAGTTTTTTATTGAGTTTTTCGATAATGCTGACGCCATCGAGTTTTTCACCGTTCAGACTGACCGCTTCGCCTTGTTCAAAACCAACAGTTAAAGACAAGGGTTTTTGTGGCCAGTATTTTCTTTGTTTGACCCATAAGTAAGAGCTGTCATCGGGTTGTTGAAATTCGTCAATTTTTCCACCAGAAATAGTCACGCCGAGCATATTTTCATTAATCGAATAGGCTTTGTGTTGCCCTGCGACTTCTATGCCTGCTTTGGCTAGTTGTTCAATTTCATAATCCCGCACCGAATTGACATGGGCTTGCAAATCTCTAATTGGTGCCAAAATTTCGTAATCACCAAGTGATTTAACCGTTTGGTCAAAACGAAATTGGTCATTACCCATTGCCGTACAGCCGTGGGCAAATAGTTTGGTGTCAAGTTCATCGCACAACTGTAAGCATTTTTTTACAATCATGTATCTATCTGAACATAGTAGCGGATATTCATTATTCATGCGGGCATGTGACCAGACCAATGGTGTAACGAATTGTTTCCAGACGTCGTTTTTTATATCAAAACTGTGGTGTTTTGTTGCTCCTAATTGCAATGCACGTTGTTTAATTGATTCAATTTCTTTATTCGATATTCCACCTGCATTGACAAAAACCGAATGCACTTCGTAGCCTTGTTTGACCAAGTCATGCAAACAATAAGTGGTGTCTAATCCGCCTGAAAAGGCCAATACAATTTTTTTGTTGCTTGTAGGGTTCATATTTTTTCTCCAAATAATGCCAGCATCATGGCTTTTTGTACGTGCAATCTGTTTTGAGCTTCTTCAACGGCAACACAATAATCAGCATCCATCACCGCATCGGTGGCTTTGATGTTTCTACGCAAGGGCAAACAATGGGAAAACTTAGCTTGATTAGTCATGCTCATTTTGTGTTCATCCACCATAAAATGTTGGTATTTTCTGCGTTGTTTCCATTCTTCGCTCACATTGCCATAAAACGGCAAAGCTCCCCAAGATTTGGCATAAACAAAATCGGCATCTTTATAAGCCTCTTCTATGTCATGGCTAATGGTGAAAGTTGCCCCCTGTGTTTGGCAATTTTTGCTAGCCAATTCGATGTATTTTTCATCTAAAATATAGTGTTCATTCGGGCATAATAAGGTCACATCCATGCCAAATTTTGAAGCAATGGAAATACCTGAATTGGCAACTGCGGTATTTAATGGTTTAGGGTGATAAGTCCACGTCATCAGGAACTTTTTGTTTTTAACTTCACCAAGGTGTTTTTTAACCGTCATCATTAAGGCTAACTCTTGGCATGGGTGGGTGATGGTTTCCATGTTAATGATTGGCACGGAGGCGTATTTTTCAAAGGCCTTAATCACTTTATCTTGTTTGTCCTCACGCCAGGAAATAAATTTTGGAAAAGCCCGAATGGCAATGGCATCGACATAGCCTGATAACACCGCAGCCACTTCTTTGATGTGCTCTTCGGCATCACCATCCATGACCACTCCATTTTCAAATTCAATGCCCCAGGCATCTTTTCCTGGTTGTAAAACCACGGCTATTCCACCGAGTTGCTGTATGCCAACTTCAAAAGAGGTTCGGGTTCGCATGGATGGATTGAGAAATAACAAGGCAAAAGATTTGTTTTTCAAGTTTGCATGAACCGGGTTGTTTTTTAGCTCGCTGGCAACAGTCAACAAATCCTCCAGTTCAGTTTTTGACCAACTCTCGGTTGTTATAAAATTTTTGTGCATTTCTTGCTCCATATTTAAGTTTTTTAAAAGTGCATAAGCCAGAAACAAAAAAACCTGGCTTTGGCACCAGGTTTTTTTAAAGTATTTGTTTTAATTAAATAATTAAATCACAAGACCTCACAACCTGGCGTGTTTATACGTCGGCGGTTGCGTCGAACAACAACAGATACACATTCACAAGAGATTGTGAAAAGTGATGAATTAAATTGTTGTTGTGTTGATTTCATATCTATCTATCTAATTGTTGGGTGAAGTCTAACAATCAATTATTTTCAAAACAAGTCTTTTTTGGTAATAACACACGATTTATAGAAATTGACCTAAATCAAGGTCGTAGAAAACCCAAAATTTATAATGCAAGCATAGCTTAATTGCAATTGGCTTGATTTTTTAAAAGTCAGTTGAAAACCCAAATTGTTTTTATAGAGAATAAACCAAATGAAAAAAAGTATTTTAGCCTTAGCTGTTTGTGGCTTATTACAAACAGTAAATGCATCTGCTGATGAAAGTGATAGTTTTTTTGATGCCATAAGTGATGGTCACTCAAATTTGATGCTCAGATACAGGTATGAATTTGTTGATCAAGATGGATTTAATTTCAATGCTAATGCATCAACATTGCTGACACGACTAAACTATAAAACCAAAGTTTATAATGGTTTTACATTTTTTATCGAAGCCGATAATGTTACAGAAGTTTTTGGTGATAACTATAATTCAGGTGCTGGAAACTCTCCTGGCAACACTCGCTATCCAGTGGTTGCCGACCCTCAAGGCACGGAAATAAATCAAGCGTGGTTTAACTACGATTTTAGTCAAGGTAATGGTGTAAAAGTGGGGCGTCAACGCATAAACTTTGATAATCAACGGTTTGTCGGCGGTGTAGGTTGGCGACAAAATGAGCAAACCTATGATGCAATATCGGGATCATTTGATATTTCGGATTCTAAACTCTTTGTTGCCTATGTTGATAAGGTCAACCGTATTTTTGGTGATGATGTTGCCGCAGGTAATCATGACAACTCCACTGTATTGGCACATTGGTCAAATAAGTTTGATGATATTGGTAGTTTATCTGTTTACTACTATGATATCGACAATAAAGATGCAGCAGCTTTTTCCACCGCAACATTTGGTGCTAAATTTACTGGCAAAATGAATGCTTTCAATTACGGCATTGAGTTTGCTGCACAAAATGATGCACACAATAACCCCGTTAATTACAGTGCAAACTATTACCGTTTTGATGGCGGTTACAAATTCGATGCAGCTACAATTTATACAGGCTATGAAGTATTAGAAGGAGACAGAAATAATGCAGGCTCCGCTTTTAGAACACCACTAGCAACACTTCACGCTTTTAATGGATGGGCTGATAAGTTTCTAGGTACGCCTGCAGATGGCTTAGAAGATTTCTTCATTGGAGCAAAAGGAACGATTAATGGCTTTAAGTGGAACGCTCTTTATCACGATTTTTCAGCTCAAGATTCATCACGTGATTTGGGTACTGAGTTTGACTTCTCCATTGCACGTAAAGTAAACAAAAATGTCTCCTTATTGCTAAAAGGTGCTTTTTACAGTGCTGACTCACACGCAACAGACACAACAGTTGTTTGGTTCATGGTGACTAGTAAGTTTTAACCTGAGTGGATTTATAAAAAAGGTGTACTTTACCCGAAACTTACATTAAATAAATGCAGTCGTGCATGAAATGTTTGGGCTTGTTACACCTTTTTTTATGCCATTGTATTTTAAACTAACGATTTTTTTCATCTCAATGCTAAAATGTCCCCATGAAATTTGTAGATGAAGCAAGAATAGTGGTTCGTGCAGGACATGGTGGCAGTGGCTCATCCAGTTTCCGTCGTGAAAAATTTGAACCCAAAGGTGGTCCTGATGGTGGCGATGGTGGCAAAGGTGGGGATGTTATACTAGTCGGTCACGAAGGCTTAAACACCTTGATTGATTTTCGCCATAAGAAAATCTTTGAAGCACAACGCGGCGTTAGTGGTCGTGGTCGTCAAATGTATGGCAAGCAAGGCGATGATTTGATTATCAAAGTTCCTGTTGGTACCGAAGTTTATGATTTAGAAATGGACATCAAGGTGGGCGATATTACTGAACACAATCAAGTGCT
>JALSIL010000526.1 GCA_026990095.1 Lysobacterales bacterium | reverse complement strand
GGACTGCAATTGTGTGTGTTTTGGAACAAAATAGGCGTACTTGCACAATCATCACCTGGATTTATTGTCAATCGTGTGGCACGTCCTTTTTATGGTGAAGCCATGAAAATGCTGCAAGAACAAGTGGCAACACCCGAAGTCACCGATGCCATCATGACATCTGCAGGATTTCGCATGGGACCCTTTACTCTAATGGATTTAATCGGTATCGACATCAATTTATCGGTCAGTAAAACCGTTTTTGCTAGTATGTACAATGATGCTCGTTATCGTCCCTCATTGATACAAGAAGAAATGGTCGCTGCCAATTTGCTGGGCAAAAAAACAGGGCAAGGGTTTTATCGCTACAATGGAGAAGAAAAACCACAAGTCAACTACCAAAGCCCACAACAAGCCGCTAAATCCATCAGTTTTAATAGTGAGTGCACTTTATTTGACGCTTTCATAAAACAACTATCAAACCTAGATGACATTATCGTTACCGAACACCAAGGTGGAGTAGCCATGCAAATCAACGATTGTGCTATTGAATTAAGCAACGGTCAAACCTGTAATGCACGCTTAAAAACCACCCAACAAAATCAGCTAGCACAAATAGATCTGATGTTGGATTACGAAAATTGCCCAATCATTCACCTCAGTTTTGATAAAAACTGCCCAGAAGCCACTCAAAATCATGTGGTCGGTGTTTTTCAATTACTTGGCAAGCAAGTTGTTATTGGTAAAGATAAACCTGCCTTAATCGCCATGCGCACCGTCTGTTTACTTATCAACGAAGCCGCCGATGCCATAGAAAATGGCGTCTGCAATGAAAACGATGTGGATTTAGCCATGCAAAAAGGTGTCAACTATCCCATTGGACTCATAGACTGGGCGTATAAAATAGGCATTAATAATGTGGTTGAAACATTGGATAATTTACACCAATGGTTTGGTGATGATAGATACCGCGTATCTCCTTGGTTACGCGGGAGGGTTTGATTTGTTTTCCGCAGATAAACGCAGAATAACGCAGATGATATAAAGAATATTTTTTTAGTTTCATAGGATGATCTTGCCCATCGGTATAGCTAAAAGAAAAGTAGGTTTGGTTCCAGCAAACCCACTTATTGTTAGCTAAACTACAAACTAGGACACAAACCTTCAAGATGTTTATTCAGTTCACCTTTTAATACCATATTACGTAAATTATGCAAATCATCAGTCATTAATCTATCCTTGTCTAAAAATGGTACTTGTTTACGTACTTGTTGGTAAACCTTATACAAACTCGGGGAGGTTTTTAAATGTTCATGAAAATCAATACTTTGGCAAGCTGCCATGATTTCAATACCAATTATGGTGGCAGTATTTTCAGCAATATCGGTTAATTTTCGTGCCGCATAGGTTGCCATCGAGACATGGTCTTCTTGGTTGGCAGAGGTTGGAATGGTATCGCAACTGGCTGGGTGGACTAATGTTTTATTCTCACTTGCTAAAGCTGCAGCGGTCACATGGGCAATCATAAAGCCAGAATTGACTCCCGAATCAGGCACCAAAAAGGCAGGTAGCCGTGACATATGCGGATCTATCAACATGGCAATGCGGCGTTCGGACATATTCGCCATATCAGCCAAGCCAATGGCGATAAAATCCGCTACCAATCCAACGGGTTCGGCATGAAAATTGCCACCAGAAAGCACATCGCCTTTGGCGGAAAAAATCAAAGGATTATCCGTTGCTGCATTGGCCTCAATCAACAAACGACTGGCGGTGTATTCCACCGAATCCAAAATTGCTCCCATCACTTGCGGCTGACACCGCAAACAATACGGATCTTGCACCCGATCGCAATCTTCATGAGAATTTACAATCTCAGAATCACGTAATAAACCACAATAAATCTTAGCTAATTTAATCTGCCCAATTTGTCCACGTGCCGTATGTATACGCGGATCAAAAGGACTTAAAGAGCCCTTAGCCGCATCCACCGACAAAGCACCCGATAAAACCGCCGCAGTTAAACAATTTTCGGTTAAAAACAAACCCTTTAATGCCAAAGCCGTAGAAACTTGTGTACCATTAAGCAAAGCCAAGCCTTCTTTGGGCCCGAGTTTTATCTCTTTCAGACCTGCTTGGTGCAAGGCAAATTTGGCATCAACGGTTTCGCCCTTATATCTGGCTTTACCCAAACCAATCATCACCAAACTCATGTGGGCAAGCGGAGCCAAATCACCCGACGCACCGACCGAGCCTTTTTCAGGGATAATCGGATAAATTTCATGATTAATCATCGCTATCAACAGCTTTATGGTGTTGGGATGAATGCCCGAAAATCCTTGCGATAAACTCACCGCTTTAAGTGTCATAATCAAACGCGTGGTATTTTCATCAATGGCATTACCCACGCCCGTGGCATGTGAAATCACCAAATTGCGTTGCAATTTATCCAAATCAACCCGCGCAATTTTTTTACTTGCCAACAAACCAAAACCCGTATTAACCCCATAAACCGTTTCATCCGAATCGGCAATATCGGTCACGGTCTTACGTGATGCCTTAATACCCACCATCATCTCATCATCTAATGAAAAGTTTATTGGGTTTTCCCAGATGTATCTTAATTGTTTGAGGCTTAATCCATTTTTGTTTAGTTTTATTTTTTTCATCTTTTAATCTTTTATCATCGGTAAATTCAATTCATTTTCTTTAGCACATTGCTTAGCAATTTCATAACCCGCATCAGCATGGCGCATAACACCTGTAGCAGGATCATTCCAAAGTACTCGTGCAATGCGTTCATCTGCTTCTTTGGTTCCATCACAGACAATAACCAAACCAGAGTGTTGTGAATACCCCATGCCAACTCCACCGCCGTGGTGCAGTGAAACCCAAGTGGCACCGCTGGCAACATTGAGCATGGCGTTGAGTAATGGCCAATCTGAGACAGCATCGGAGCCGTCAGCCATGCTTTCGGTTTCGCGGTTTGGGCTGGCAACAGAACCTGAGTCTAGGTGGTCTCGACCGATAACAACGGGTGCTGATAATTCGCCATTGCGTACCATTTCATTGAAGGCCAAGCCTAATTTGTCACGTAATCCTAAGCCAACCCAGCATATGCGAGCAGGCAAGCCTTGAAATTGAATGCGTTCACGAGCCATATCTAACCAGTTGTGCAGATGTGGGTCATCGGCAATGATTTCTTTGACCTTGGCATCGGTTTTGTAAATGTCTTCGGGGTCGCCTGATAAGGCTGCCCAGCGAAAGGGTCCAACACCACGACAGAATAATGGGCGAACATAAGCTGGTACAAATCCTGGGAAGTCAAAAGCGTTTTTTAGGCCTTCGTTATAGGCTTCTTGGCGGATATTGTTGCCGTAATCAACAGTAGGAATGCCTTGTGAGTGAAAATCGAGCATGGCTTGCACTTGCACACGCATGGATTTGCGGGCTTGTTTTGCCACTTCTTCGGGATTGGTTTTAATCGTTTCTCGCCACTTTTCAACACTCCAACCTTGCGGTAAATAGCCATTAACGGGGTCGTGTGCGGAGGTTTGGTCGGTGACTAAATCAGGTCGAATGCCATCAGCGTACATTTGTGGAAAAACATCAGCAGCGTTGCCAAGTAAGCCGATTGAGGTTGCTTCGCCTTTGTCTAATGCTTCATTCAACATGTCCATGGCTTGTTCTATTGTATAGGCTTTTTTATCTACATAGCCTGTTTTTAGGCGAAAATCTATGCGGGTTTCATCGCATTCTACCGCTATCATGCTGTAGCCTGCCATGGTTGCTGCCAGAGGTTGCGCTCCACCCATGCCGCCAAGTCCGCCTGTTAAAATCCACTTGCCCTTGGTGTCGCCATCAAAATGTTGTCGCCCGGCTTCAACAAAGGTTTCATAGGTGCCTTGCACGATGCCTTGAGAGCCGATATAAATCCACGAACCAGCGGTCATTTGCCCGTACATCATCAAACCATTTTTATCCAGTTCATTAAAATGTTCCCAATTTGCCCAATGTGGAACCAAATTTGAATTAGCAATTAATACCCGTGGTGCATCTTTGTGGGTTCTAAACACGCCCACAGGTTTGCCTGATTGCACCAGTAATGTTTCATCTTCTGCTAAATTTTTTAGGATCGCAATTATTTTGTCAAAACACTCCCAATTGCGAGCTGCACGTCCTATGCCGCCATAAACTACCAATTCTTCTGGACGTTCGGCAACTTGGGCATCTAGATTATTCATCAACATACGCATCGGAGCTTCGGTTAACCAAGATTTACAGCTTAGTGTTGTGCCTGTTGGGGCTTTAATTTTACGGGTTTTGTCTATTCTTGAGTTCATGTGTTTATCTCGTTAAAACGGGTTAAGAGTGCTTTTTGTTTTAAAGCGTTTATCGCATCATTTAATACGAGGTGTAAATTGGCACCGATTTCGTCACTTAAATGTTCGTAAACGGTATTTAATGAGTTTTCATTTAATAATCTGGCTTGTTCTCTGCCTGCGGTGGTTAAATGATAAGTCGTTCGGCGTTTATCATTTTCGTCACTTTTAGCGGTTACTAACCCCAGTTGAATCAGCTTGGGGATTTTTTGTTTAATCAATTGATGCGATTGTTTTAAGTGTTTGGCTAAATCGGTAATGGATAAAGCATCGAATTTATGTAAATAATGTATCACCGAGCATGATTTGACTGGCACAACAATACCGAGTGACTCATAAATAGGTTTGACCTGTTCACGAATTAAATTGCTTAAATCATCGGCTTGTTTGCCGATAAAGGCATCGGATATTTTTTTTAATTTTGTTGGCATCAGCTATTAATGTAATATGTTTCGCAATATGTTACCTAAATTGATTGTAATGTCAATTATTTTCGTAAAAAATAGAAAGAGGACTTTGTGTGAGAAGTGATTTATCAAACTTGCCATAATTCATCATAACTCCAGCATTCTTTTGTTATAATCCTAAGCTATTATTCATTTTATTAAAAATAAAAAACTGCAATGAAAAAAACCTTAATCTTTATCGCCTTACTTTTTCTCGCGTCTTGTACTGACGACTCTTCTCAACCCAATAAATCAAGTGAGGTATTACCAAAAGTTGCTCAATCCCTGCCCAAGCCGAGTAATGAAAGTTTAAAACGTGACAAAATAAACTATTCAGACTTAACTGAGTTTAAGGTCTTGAGTATCACTGAAGGTTTGTTTGAAAATGCACCGGCTTTACAAGTCAACCTGACCTTACCAGTGGATGGTCAACAAAATATAGATAGTTTGATAAAAGTATATACAGGCAAGGAAAGCAATCAATTAGTAAAAGGCGGTTGGATTTACCATGAAAGCAATTCATCAATGTATTTTCCTTTTATCGAAGCCGACACGCATTATAAAGTGCTGGTGGATAAGGGGTTACTGTCAATAAACGGTAAAAAAATAAAAAGCGGTTTTACTAAAGACCTCAATACTCGCCCTTACCAAAAAAGTGTGCGTTTTATTTCAAAGGGCTCAACACTTCTTAAAGACAGTAATGTATTACCGATTGAAGCGATTAATGTGGATGCTGTTGATTTAAAATTTTGGCGCATCAATCCTGATAAGTATGTCCAGTTTTTACAAATGAATTACCGTAATGAAATTCACACATTAGAACGCATGTATAAGATTGCAAAGGTGGTTTATACCGCTGAGTTTGAGTTAAAAAGCGAAAAAAATAAACGAGCACAACACGATATAAACATCAAGAATATTGAACAAGTGCAAAAGTCGGGTTTGTATTTTGTCACCATGATGCCACATGATATGTACTCGTATAATATTCAAAACACGTGGTTTGTTAGCACGGATATTGGTTTGCATACACGAAAATACGATGATTCTTTGGTGGTATTTACTCACCAACTGCCACAAGCCAAAGCGTATAAAAATATTTCTATAAAACTGGTTGATGAAAACGGCGTTGTGATTGATCAGACTCATACCGACACTGAAGGTTTTGCTGAATTTAAAACGCCTGAAATAAAAAAAGCACGATTTGTTTTGGCTCAAAAGGGCGATAACTTTAATTTGGTTCGCTTAAATCAACCCAAAATGGATTTGTCTGAATTTAATTTATCCTCACGCCCTTATCATCCACAAGAATTATTCTTGTATGCACCACGCGATTTATATCGCCCAGGTGAAACCATTAACATAAATGGTTTATTACGCGATGCTGATGGAAAGAAAGTAAAAGCTTCTCCCATAAAAGTTGAGATAAAACGCCCCGATTACCGAAGTTTTAAAACCTTCACTTGGACTGGTGATGACAGTTCGCTTTATACCTCACAATTCAGCGTGCCAAAGGATGCTTTAACGGGTGAATGGACATTTGTTGCAACCTTGGGTAATAAGGATAAATTTGAATACAAATTTTCGGTGGAAGATTTTTTACCTGAACGCTTGAAGTTGGCTTTAAAAGCCCACGATAATAAAAAACACATCGATGCAAGCGATGATAGTCTTATTGATGTGCAAAGTGATTACCTTTATGGTTCACCTGCTGCCAATAACCGTTTTGATGCCACTGTTTCTGTTGGCAACCAAACGCGTTTGTTTGATGAATTTAAAGACTATGAGTTTGGTTCGCGCAGCTACCACGATTATGATTTAAACTTTGATGTGCCGCAAGCGCAGTTGGATGAAAAGGGATTTGCACAATTAACGGTTAAAAACCAATGGAAAGATACAAAATTTCCATTGCGAATTAAAACCTATGTCAATGTCTACGAATCAGGTGGTCGCCCAATTTCTCGCAGCGTTGTGCAAACTATTTGGCCACACCAAACCGCTATTGGCGTGCGACCATCATGGCTGCAAAATGATGCTGATTATGCCAGTCCAAACAGTAATAATGAAATCGAATTAATTGCCGTTAATCGACAAGGCGATAAAGTGGACATGAACAATGTTGATGTGTTATTAATTCGTGAAAATGACCAACGATATTGGCATTGGGGTGATGATGGCTGGAGTTACAATCGTTCCCTGACAAATGTTGCGGTTTTTGATACCGTAATAAATTTAAAAAAGAATCAAGTCAATAAAGTGACCTTACCAGTGGATTATGGTAATTACCGAGTGGAAATTCGGGATACCAAGCAAACACTTATCAGCAGTTATCAGTTTTTCTCTGGTTGGAGTTGGTACGATGCGGAAAATGCCAATGGTGAACGTCCAGATCAAGTGCAGTTGTCTTGGAATAGTGACACAATTACCCAAGGTTCGGAGGCGGAATTAACGATTACTGCCCCTTATGCTGGATTGGCAATTATAACGGTTGAAAGTGATGAGTTATTATTCAAACAGACTGTGCAATTAAGTTCAGCCGAACAAACTGTTGCTATTGCTATTGCTATTGATAACAGTTGGAATCGCCACGATTTACATGCCAGTGTTATGGTAATACAAAAAGGCGATAGCAAACGCAAACACCTTCCGGCTCGTTCTTTTGGCGTCATTGCACTGCCGCTTGATCGTAAGGACAGAAAAATAACACTGGAAATTGACCATCCAGAAAAAATCTTGCCAGAATCTAGCGTGACTGTAACAGTTAAAGCAACAGATTTGCACAGCCAGAGCAGTTTTGTGACTTTAGCAGCCGTTGACACAGGTGTATTAAATGTCAGTAATTTTAAAACGCCTAATCCTTTTTCGTGGTTGTTTGCTGCTCGAAAATACAGTGCTGAATTGCGCGATATGTATGGTTCGATTATTGCCTATGGCGAGGGTCAATTGGCTCGACAAAAATTCGGCGGTGATGCTGATATTAACCGAGGAGGGGATGCGGCTCAATCCGATGTGCAAATTGTCTCTTTATTTACCGAAAAAGTTGCCTTTGATGCCAATGGCGAAGCGAAAATAAAACTCGATATTCCTTATTTTAATGGAGAAATTCGCTTAATGGCAATGGCTTATAACGAAATTCAGGTTGCCAGTATTGAATCACGCATGAAAGTCGCGGCTCCAATTGTGGTATCCAGCACAATGCCAAGATTTTTAGCCAAAGGCGATGAATCTTTTGCAGTCATAGATGTGCAAAACACCGAAGACTTTACTCAAATAATGCAACTAAATTTAACGGCTGATAAATACCTTGGCGAACAAAAATTATCGCAAACTATTGAACTAAAAGCACAAGAAAAACGCATCATAAAATTACCCATCAAAGCAACAACACATCGTGGTTTGGGTGCGGTCACAGTCAAAGCGCAGATAACAGGAAAAAACAACTACAGTTTAGAACGAGATTGGAAACTTGGCATAAGGCCCGCATCAGCAGCAGTCACTACTAGTCAAATAGCCGTTTTGGAGCCTGGAAAATCATTAAATATTGCTCAAAATAAAATAGATTCATATGAAGATGATGGTTTAAAGTCTATTTTAAAAGTTTCCAATAGTCTTGTATTGGATGCGCAAGGTCATTTGCATAAACTGATTCAATACCCTTATGGTTGTTTAGAGCAAACTACCAGTAGAGCATTGCCTTTATTGCAAGTCGAACAAAGTGATTTAAATTTGTTTGAAAATACAAAGGCGGTTGAGATTTTTGAAAAACGCACTCAATTGATTGAAAATGCCATCAGTAGAATAGTCGGTATGCAACGCTACGATGGCAGTTTTGGCTTATGGAGTAATAATTCCCTAGAAGAAAGGTGGTTGACAGTTTATGTTTCAGATTTTTTGATAAAAGCCAAAGCCAAGGGTTATAACGTTCCTGAAACAGTATTGAAAAAAGCCATCAAACGCATGAGAAACTATGTGCGTAAAAACCAAAAACCACGCTCGGATTTAGCGCGATATTTAAGTTCTAAAGAACATTATTTGGTTGCCTACAAAGCCTATGCGGCTTATGTGTTGGCTGGTATTAAGCAAGTTAACTTGCAAGATGTGCGTCAAGCCTATGACAAACAAGCCAAGTTCAGTAAAACAGCTTTGCCTTTGGCGCATTTTGCCGCCGCTTTAGAATTGATGGGAGATGAAAGACGAGCCAATGAAGCATGGCTTACGGCAGTTGATTTTAAAACGGATGCTAAGGGTTATTATTACTATGGTGATTATGGCACAACGATTCGCGATACTTCACAAGTCATTTTGCTTGGTATGGACAGCCTGTTAACTGAAAAACTAGCAAAAACACCCAATGCATTATTTCCACAATTGCTTGATGAGCTTAAAGGAAAACGCTGGATGTCAACTCAAGAACGCGGCAGCTTATTTCGGTTAGCCAAGGCTCTTGAAAACAATAAAAACAACAATGAGTGGCAGTTAGATTTAAATCGAAACAACCACACCGATGGCTTTAAACAATCCAATGATTTAAGTAAGTTATGGTTGGCTAAAGAGGCTAAAGTGCCTTTATTATTAACAAATACTGGCAAGCAAACCTTGTTTGTGGATTACAAAACTCAAGGTTATCTCAGCGATAATAATCTCAGTAATAATGGCATTATTATTAAACGTCATTATTACGATAGCAAAGGCAATAAGAAAAATAGTAAGCAATTAAAAACAGGCGAAATGATTTTGGTACACGTAGAGGTGAGTTTGGATAAAAAAGACAAGAACCGCAGCTATTTACCAGATGCCATGTTGATTGAATTATTGCCAGCTGGTTTGGAACTGGAAAACCAAAACTTAGCGCATTCATTTAAGTTAGATGATATAAAAATTGATAAAAAATACATTTACCAATGGCAAAACAACACCCGTATCAAACACCAAGAATTTCGAGATGACCGTTACATTGCCGCCTTGGCTTTATCAAAATACCGAACAAGTCATGTTTTTTACCTTGCTCGTGCCGTTACTCCAGGAAAATACACCATTCCATCGACATTGGTTGAAGACATGTACCATCCTGAAGTCCGTGCGATGAGTGCAGAGCAGGGGAAGATGGAGGTTGTTGAGTGAAGGGTGGTTGTAATAAGTTATTCACAAGACTAATTCTGATAATTTTATCGGCTTTTATTTTTGTAAATGTAGCTGAGTTCATAAGAATTGATAATTGTTTGGATAGAGGTGGTAAATATAATGAGGAAAGCTCTACTTGTATTCTCGGACAGGCTCCTAGAATCCAGCAATCTGCTTAGATGTTAATTATACGGAATTACAAATCGTGTTG
>JALSIL010000525.1 GCA_026990095.1 Lysobacterales bacterium | reverse complement strand
CTTTAAAAGCAGGCGTATGGTTTCTTCTTTTTTTACTCATTGTTCTTTCCTCATTAATTGTTGTATTATAACGAAGAAATTCTACTAAAAAATCAATTTACCTGTCTTAATAGTGGGGTACAGCTCTGGTTGATGCCTATAAAAAGTGATTAGGTAATTGGACAATAAAAAGCCTCGATTATTTTCGAGGCTTTTTAGATTTTACCAATGCGTTTTTTTAGACTGCAAGGTAGCGTACTAATGGAATGAGAAAATTTAAAATTTTACATCATTCCGGGCATACCGCCCATTCCTCCCATACCACCCATGCCGCCCATATCTGGCATTCCAGCAGCAGGTGCATCTTTTGCAGGGGCATCGGCTACCATGCATTCGGTAGTAATCATCATGCCAGCTACTGAGGCTGCATTTTGCAATGCGCTACGTGTAACTTTGGCAGGATCTAGGATGCCTTCGGCAATCATGTCAACGTATTCACCTTTAGCAGCGTTATATCCGTAGTTGCCTTCACCACTTTTAACTGCATTGACCACAACCGATGCTTCTTCGCCGCAGTTGTTAACAATCTGACGCAAAGGCTCTTCCATGGTGCGTTTAGCAATGGCGATACCGACATTTTGGTCTTCGTTATCACCTGTTAAGTCACCAACTACAGCCAATGCACGAATTAATGCAACTCCGCCACCAGGCACTACGCCTTCTTCAACTGCGGCTCTTGTTGAGTGCAATGCATCTTCAACGCGGGCTTTCTTTTCTTTCATTTCAATCTCAGAACCAGCACCAACTTTAATCACAGCAACGCCACCAGCTAATTTAGCTACGCGCTCTTGTAATTTTTCTTTGTCGTATTCGCTTGTGGCTTCTTCGATTTGTGCACGGATTTGATTAACACGGGCTTCAATCAAGCTTGCATCACCAGCTCCGTCAATTACCGTTGTGTTTTCTTTGCTGATTTGGATTTTCTTAGCTGTTCCTAAATCTTCTAAAGTCACTTTGTCTAAGGCTAGACCCACTTCTTCTGAGATAACTGTTCCACCTGTTAAGACAGC
Source organism: Lysobacterales bacterium (assembly GCA_026990095.1). GTDB lineage: Bacteria > Pseudomonadota > Gammaproteobacteria > Xanthomonadales > Marinicellaceae > NORP309. The sequence continues at coordinate 9,146 of JALSIL010000525.1, read as the reverse complement.
AATGTCTTCTAACATGGCTTTGCGTCTGTCACCAAAACCTGGGGCTTTAACGGCGGATACTTTTACGATTCCGCGAAGATTATTAACAACCAATGTTGCCAGTGCTTCGCCGTCGATGTCTTCTGCGATAATCAATAAAGGCTTGCCTGCTTTGGCAACAGCCTCTAGTGTTGGCAGTAAATCACGGATGTTTGAGATTTTTTTATCGTGCAATAAAATGTAGGGTGCTTCCATCTCACAAGTCATTGTGTCTTGGTTTGTTACAAAGTAAGGAGACAAATAGCCGCGATCAAACTGCATGCCTTCAACAACGTCTAACTCGTTGGCAAGTCCAGAACCTTCTTCAACTGTAATCACGCCTTCTTTACCCACTTTTTCCATTGCTTCTGCGATAATTTCTCCAACATTTTTATCTGAGTTAGCTGAAATTGTGCCAACTTGTGCAATGGCATCGCCATCGGTACAAGGTGTTGACATGTCTTTGATTGCATCGACTGCAACGATAACCGCTTTATCGATTCCGCGTTTTAAGTCCATTGGGTTCATGCCTGCTGCGACCGCTTTTAAACCTTCGCGTACAAAAGCTTGTGCGAGGATTGTCGCTGTAGTTGTGCCATCACCTGCGGCATCATTGGTTTGAGATGCCACTTCTTTAACCATTTGTGCACCCATGTTTTCAAACTTGTCTTCCAAGTCAATTTCTTTAGCAACCGATACGCCATCTTTTGTGATGGTTGGTGCACCAAAGCTTTTGTCTAATACAACGTTACGACCCTTTGGTCCTAAGGTGACTTTTACTGCGTTTGCTAAAATATTAACGCCACGTGCCATTTTTACACGTGCGTCTTCTGAAAATAATACTTCTTTTGCCATTTTAATTTCTCTTTAAATGTTTAATTCGTTATTAGGATATTTAGTAATTATTAATTACTCGATTACACCGATGATGTCACTTTCATTCATGTATAAAAATTCTTCACCATCAGCTTTGAACTCTGTACCTGAATATTTACCAAATAAAACAACGTCGCCAGCTTTAACTTCTAAAGCGCGAACATCACCATTTTCTAAAACTTTGCCATTACCCACCGCAACAATTGTGCCTTGTGCAGGGGCTTCTTGACCCGATTCTGGGATAATAATGCCACTAGCTGTTGTGGTTTCTTTTTCTTTACGTTTTACTATTACACGGTCGTGTAAAGGACGAATATTCATTTTTTTCTCCTAAATGTATTTTATGATTAATGTATTACATTTTATAAAAAGTAACTTATTAATTTAAGTTGGCAACTAGATAGGGATGATTAGATTGAATTCAAGGTAAAAAAACAAGTTTTTTCTGCTCTTTGTTTAGCGCGGTACTATTTTAATTTATCTTGAGTGAGTTTAATTTGATTTTGTGTCTGTAAAGAGTCACTCTTTATTGCTTTAATATAACTATACACTGAAAAAATTGATGCTAGCACTAGTACTATTAATAGGGTGCTTGATAGCACAACTAATTTATTTCGAGTAAAGAATTTTTGAAATAAATACCTACGGGTATGTTTTGTTGCTGAAATAGGTTTGTTCAACGACCATTTGTGTAAATCTTTGGCAAAATCAAACATAGTGAAGTAGCGCTTAAAGCTATCTGTTCTCAGTGCTTTTATTAAAATGTTGCATAAATCGCTATCAAGGTCAGATTCTGCTAAAACTTTGCTTACGTATTTTTCATCTTCATTTTCATCGTAAGTCTCGGGTGAAAATTCTGGTAACTTGCTGTCTTTAATTAACAGTTGCAATAAAGTCGCGGCTAATGAAAATACATCGGTTTTAGTGCTTAAATCTTCTCCTTTTATTTGTTCTGGTGAGGCGATTTCTGGCGTATAGGCATTAATATTAATATTGTCTTTTTCATAGGTGAATGCTGCAATTCCAAAATCTACTATCTTTATATTACCATCTTTATCTGTCAGAATATTATCAGATTTTAAATCGCCGTGAATGATTAAATGTTCATGAGCAAACTTCATCGCATTGGCAATTTTTTTTATCATACAAACAATAGTGGTATTATTGATGTTCTTTTTTTCGATGTAGGCATCTATAGGGATTCCTCCTTCAATATATTCCATAACTAAATAATAAATTCCATCTTCAGTTTGCCCTCCATGTAAAAAAGAAACAATATTTGGGTGATTAAGTTTTGAAAGTGTTCGCTGTTCGCGATTAAATAAAGCGATAGTTTGTTCGGACTGACTCAATGACATGACTTTAATGGCTACTGGTTTTTGGACTGTCGAATCAATGCGATGGGCCTTATAAATATATGACATGCCACCAATGGCAATCAGCTCTGTTATTTTATAATTGCCGAGGGTTTTACCTGTTAAGTCTGTTATTGATTTAAGTTGTTGGAAAACATTGCCAGAATTAACTACTTCGAGTACTTTGTTTTCTTTATTAACCGCTTTGATTAATTTGCTGACTCTTTGTTTAACAGCATTTGGAACATTGTCTAAAAGCCTTAACTCCGATAAAGCTTTCTCTTGTGGGAAATCAACCAAGCTTTCAAAAATTTTCGTCGATTGTTGCCAAATTGTCATTTTATTTTTAACTATCATCTTTTTAACTCTGTTCTTCTAATATATTAACCAAATACGCACGAGCTATTATCCATTGTTTATGAATGTGGCTTTTACTGCATTCATATGTTTGCGCAATTTCATCCAAAGTCATTCCAGAAAAATACCTCATTATAGTTATATTCGCTAAATCTGGATTTATTTCCTCCAATTGTTGTAATGCATCATCTAACTCTAATAACTCTATGGCAATTCCATCGTCGCCGACCACTTGTGATACGCTAAAATCGGTGTGTTCTCCTTTTCTTTTTTGGCGGTGATGCGAGCGAACAATATCAACCAAAAAAAACCGCATACACCGTGCAACCGTATTGTAAAAGTGTTTTTTGTTGTCATATTGCTGGTCTTTGCCTGATTTTAATTTTAAATAACATTCATTGACTAAGGCGGTTGGCGTGAGTTGCTGCCCTGGATTGAGTTTCATTAGTTCGTAATGAGCCAGTTGTTTTATTGATGGATAGAGCTTATTAAATAAATCATCATAACTAGAACCCGTAAAGTCTTCTTGACTGATTAGAGTTATTTTTTTTAGTGTTTCCTGCATGTCTCTTTAGTAGTAATTCACTATTGAAAACCATATCTTACATCTAAAATAAAACTTTTAAGCATTTTTAACGAAATTATAACTAACTTCTTAAAAGAAAAGCACAAATTATGAGTTTAAAAATAAAAGAACTGTTTTTTATTAGTTTAGTCTGTTGGGTTAATGCTATACAAGCGGGCCAACCCATTGCCAGTATCAATGGTGCGGCGTGTAGTTTTAACACCATAGCTGATGCCATTGCAGCCGCTCAACCCAATGATGTTATCAATATTAAACCCAATTGATATTACTCAACCCTAAATTATTTTTCACAAAGGTAACTAACATGCAATGCAATCAATCGAAATTATTAACAGGGCTAGTTGGTATTTATTTAAGTAGCACAAGTTGGACGGTAAAAGCCAATACCTGTGGTGCATCACAATCATCAGGAGGTAGTGTGGATGCCTCATTAGAAATATTAACAAGACCAGTAGGAATTTCACCCGAGACTGTGTATTTTAGTGCTCAAAACTCAACAGACCCAAACTGTGTAGACTTTTCAGGTGGTAACGATATTCAGGCCTGTCGCACTGGCCAGTATTTTGGCTATCATTTTGATTTTGATGACCCCGATTCGGGTATCTTTGCCCTCACGGGCAACAGTAAAAACAATCAGATTAGCGGTGCACCTCGTGCTGCCCATACTTTTGTCTGCGAAGGTGCGGGTAATAGCAGGTGGAATAATTTCAGTCAGCAATGTGAGTTTGCCGTTAAAGTTAGGGTACAAAATCCAACAGGTGATTGGGATGATGTTTGTGTGAATGTGGCGACCAAACCTCAGGATGTTGAATATTCAGTGGCAGAAACCTATTGTATTTCTAGTGGTTCAGATTTCACAGACTGCCCTGTTGGCGTACCTGTAGCAAATCGCCTCACTAATTCACCACCGCAGAATTTATCAACTGACCTCAGTCACTCCAGGATTCTGTATCAACGGGGATCTACTGGGATGTATGCACCGATGTGTATTGGTTATGATGAAAGTGATATTCGCATTGATGCATACGGGACGGGCAGTGACCCATTGATCCAAGAAGTGGTGATAGGTACGGCCCAAGGGTGTAATGACAGAATACCAAGCAATGCACAAGTCAGTGGCTATGATACTCTTAGCAAAAATTCAAGCGGTCATGTCATCAGTGGCTGGGCATTTGGTAATGGCGTGGCTAACCTTAGGTTGCGTGATTTAACCGTGGGCATGAGTGCCACCTTATTGAGCTTACATAACTTGGATTTGGATTGGTCAGCTGGGGGTTCTTTCAGTGTGCCATCTAATGGCTATGTAAGCTTGAACAGTTCTGGCTTTAATTGTTACAACAACAATAATCTTGATTGTGACTTGGTTCCTTACCCGTACGGTATCTTTTTATCCGAGGTTCGCAGTGTTGGTGATGTTGATAATATGTCTGTTGGCAACATTCCTGGTGTAAATATTGGCTGTTTTAATGATTGTGGAATGGTTAATTCGGCTATCATAGGATCGTATACTAAAGCTGCTTTTGAGCATAATTTACGGGTGATGGGAGCCTGGGGTTTGGTGATTAGCAATTCACATTTTGCTGGTGATCACGCTGGCACCAATGGGCCCAAAAGTAAAATCACATTACGGCAGATTCGAACCGATTCAGTGGCGAGTCAGGTGGTTAATCCAGAAAACTTCATATCAGGAAACCATGCCGGAGATGGGCCAGGTTGGCAGCGCAACAGTGATGTTGGGCAGCATTTCTACCCGCGTTATAATTTCTTGGTTGACAATATTTTAGGCGATACCATCAATACGGTCACCCAAGATGCAGGGTGGATTGATCTTCGCCCTGGGCATCAATACAGCAGTGTTTTTGGGACGGAATTTTTACTCTGGCCGAGTGCGGACTTTAATGCAACGCAATTGTTTCTTGGTGGTCGCAATATCACCACCCATAATACCACTTTTAATGGGGCAAACATCACTTGTCGTTTTAACTCCCGTGCTTGGCCAGAACCCAGTTATCAATTTGATGAAAGTCTGATATTTTCAGATGCTCCAAATGGTCGATGTAATGGTGTAACTCGTAATTTGCCTACGCCTTTGCAACCAGGTGTGTATGAGGATGACTTGATATTCTTTGATGATTTTGAATGAAGTTTAGTAAGCCTATGTAGTGGTTCTAAGCTTAACCACAAGTATCATAGCTATGAGCAAAAACAATAGCCATTGAAATTGATTAACTGGCACTACTTGAGCCACAGGACTACCTGCCAAGCAGGTGACGGTAACAGAAACGGTGGCAGTTGAATTTCCTGTTAATGTATAGGTAAAATTATCGGTGGTGACTCCATTGTTGCAATAGCCATTATTGGGCTGATAGGTCATACCAAATGGTTCTAAAATGGCTACACCGTTTGCAGGCTGGTTAAATGCAGTAACCTCCTCTCCCTTATCAATGGTGTCATTGGCAAATATATCGATGAATTGCGCACCATTGTTTTCAATAACCACGACGTTATCATCAACTGCAACGGCTGCTTCTACTAGCTTAGGCAGTAAAATTAGAATGAAAAGTAGTTGTACTTTTAGGTTTGTTATTTTAAGCATGACAGTATTCCTTGGTATTTTTATTTATGAATGGTATTTTACTGTTTCGTTTAAATTTTAAATATTTCCTCACTATATTAAAAATCTTCAAAACCATCTACAAACATCACTTCAAAAAAATAACGCTCATCTGCCCCTGCATCGAATATACCCATGCCGTCAATTTTATCAGGATCATCCCAAGCTCTTGTTTCCATATCCATATCCAGAGGGTTTAGCATTGTAATACCTGCACACAAATCAATGGCAGGTGAGCCAGCGGCTAAGTGAAAATTACCCAGAGATCGATTCATAAACATAGGGTCGTCAATCAATACATTTGCACCTGTAAAACTAGCCGCTTCATGTGACACGAGACAATCGATAGTTAGATTGCCGCTAACAGGGCCAAATAAATTACCTGAACTTGGGTCATGGACGATTGAAGAACTTAAGGACAATGAAGAACCTAAAGCAGGATCAACATTAAAAACACTGTTCACAGCATTATTGTCTGCAATGGTACTGTGACGTATTGAGAGTGATGCTCCGGTTGATGCACTAAAAATCTGAAAATCAGAATACCCATCAGTCCCACCATTGCCATTGTCGTCAAATACTGAGTTTTCTATGGTTACTAACGCATTTTCTCCATTGGCAGCAATCGCTGAACCAAAGTCAGCTCGGTTTTCTTCAACATAAACATGGCTTAAATTCATGGTTCCATCATTGACATAAAATCCACCACCAAAACCAATAGCCGTACCTGAACGATTGTTAATAACTAAATTGCAACGATCAAGTTGCCAGCAACCACCAGGCCTTCTTTCAATTTCAAAAGTTGAACCAGAACCCACATATACACCACCACCATTTCCTCCAGCTTGATTATCATTTATCCATATACCATTGGCATAAAATTGATTGGAACCTCCTGTGCCATCCAAGTAAATTCCACCGCCTGATTCGTTGCCACTATTGTTATTGTCAGAAAAATTTCCTTGTACAAAAATAGGCACATCATTAGAGCCTAAACAATTTGTACTATCACACATTTGCTGACCAAATAAATATAGGCTGGCACTATGTCTTATGTTGATTGCACCACCTTCTTCTGCACTGTTATTGTTAAAAAAACCAGGAAATGAACTTATTAATGCTGAGTGAGATTCAGAATACATACTAACCTTGCAATGCCCACGCATATAAATACCTCCACCAATAGTGGTCGCTATGTTATTGGAAATAGTACTGATACCTGTTAAGGTTATTTGGGATCCTGAACCTGTACAATATAAACCCCCTCCTAAGTTAAGGGATGAATTGTTGAAAATTATCAAGTCTTGTGCGAAAACATCGATATTTGTCTGACTCGCACCAAACCCTGGACTAATAAACATACCTCCTCCTGTATTACCAGAATTTCCAGAAATGTACACCCTCAACAATTGTAGTTCAAGTTCTGCTTGGTCAACTGATATTGCACCACCTAGAGTTGGGTTTAGGACTGTTGCACCAGTTAATGACAAATTTTCCAATCGAATTAATCGGCGTGTCGTATCTCCAGTAATTGCTATTATATTTGTTGGAGTTGCACTACCATTGATTTCAGTTAAATCCATGTAGTCCTGATTGTTCATTTCAGCATCGCTACAAGTGGCAAAGCCACCCCTGAGTATCAGATCCTGATCATCAAGCTCAATATTTTCAATATAAGTTCCGTTAGATGCCACCCTAACCTCGGTTGCTCCACTAGAAATAGCATCGCCAATATTCCAAACAGTAGAATCAAAGTCGCAGCCAGCATCAGCACCAATGGTTACAAAATCAGTGGCTCCATGCAGTGCAATTTGTTCGCTAGTAGCTAAAAATGAGCGATACATATCAAGATCATGTGCCACTTTGTCATTGATATTAATGGTCGAAGCACGTAATGGGCAGGCAAAACAAACAGCAAGAACAAGTAATGTAGCTATATATTTAATTTTCATTATATCCATCCAGTTATTTTTCATTAAAAGATATTTATTAATTCGATTAATCTGATGAAATGTTTTTCTGATGAGCTTTATTTACTAAAAAATCAAATCCCAAAACAGAAAATACAGGGTTAATGAGATGTAAGTCACAAAAACACTGGCTTTAACTCTGTTTTGTCAATAACTAAAAACTAATTTCAATTTTTATCGAACTATACAAATAGAGACCTTTGCATAACTCTGGGATGATGGAAAAAAGAATGAAAAAAGCACCAATCAAGGCAAAAAATGAGTCAAATAGCCCGCTATTTGCGAATTTTTTAACGCAGAGTGGTGTTTTTTGCAACTTTTTAACACGTTCCACGAGTTATGCAAAGGTCTCATATCATAAACAACAAAATGTATCAGGATAAAATATGAAAACGTACTATATAATAACTTTATTGATTACCAATATATCTTCTTCAATGGCTAAGACTACAAACCAAGAGTCATGGACAACTAAAATTAGCAATGCAATAAGTGGGATTACGGGCAGTACTGTCTGGAATTTAGATTCAAATGGTATTGGCGGTTCAGCCACAGCCTTAGATAGGCTAGGAGAGTCTGTTTCACACGGGGATTATAATAATGATGGTATTCAAGACTTGGCTATTGGTATTCCTAATTATGACTTTGAATTTTTGGGCACAACAATAAATAACACTGGAGTCGTTTTGATTATCTACGGGACACCAAACGGTCTTTCACCATCCAATGATCAATTCTTATTCCAAACATTTGAAACTACTCCTGCTAATTTAGAAAATTTAAATGGCGTTGAAGAAAATGATTTTTTTGGCAAGTCTCTCGCTAGTGGCGATTTTAATTGCGATGGCATTGATGATTTGGTTGTTGGTACACCCGAAGAAAACTACAATTCAGTTAATCCATCTGTTAGACTAAATGTTGGTGCAATAAATATCTTTTATGGTTCAATTGATGGTTTTGCAGATTTAGGTGCTGGTTCTACTTTTCTTTTTCAAGGAACTGGATTGGGAATTTTCGCGGATGGCAGTATCGAGTCCAATGACAGATTTGGCTGGAGTATGGCTACTGGGGATTTTGATGGTGATGATTGTGATGACTTTGCAGTTTCAACGCCATTTGAGGATTTTGGAAATCCAACTCCAACTATAATCGATGGAGGGCAAGTCGAGGTGTACTATGGAAGAGCACAAGGCATATCTGGAGAACCAAATTTTAGGGATTCACTCTCGCAACAATCAGACGATATTCCTGCATCAGCCGCAGAAACTAACGATCAATTTGGTTTAAGTTTAACCGCCGGCGATTATAGCTTGACAGGTGTTGGAAGCAATAATTTTGACTTTTTAGCTGTGGGGATTCCAGGCGAAGAC
>JALSIL010000524.1 GCA_026990095.1 Lysobacterales bacterium | reverse complement strand
TTTTTTAAAGTTCATTTATTAAGTTGTTTTTTTTGCAATAACAAAAAAACCAATACATTCTCGCTCCCAATCTTTATCTAGCTTATCAAGTATAGGAGCACATAGTTGACCTAGAGTCCATATTGGGAGAAAACACAATGCTAGAGGATACAAAAGGACTTTTGGTAGTTGATAAATTAGCCTAACTAAGAAATAATTAAACTTAAGTGTTCTCGTTGTAAAGTAACCTGATTGTGGTATAATTTTGATATCTGTATAGCCAGCTTCCTTAAGAAGGAATTTTAATCCGTATGGTGTATACCTGAAATAATCATGAGGAGCTTCATGTACATGCCACTGCCATGGTACTTGTAGAACAAGGTAAGAATCCTTTTTCAAAATTCGATAAGATTCTTTTAGAAATTGTTTTGGATTATAGAGATGTTCCATGACAGAAAAGGATACAACAGTGTCTGCGGAATTATCTTCTAAATCTATCCTTTTATTTAAGTCAGAAACAATATCAGCACTGGACTTATGACTAGTATTATTCCAATCGACACCAAGGTACTGCTGTGCAAATTGGAGAAAATATTTTTTATACGGAGCTTCGCCACAACCCAAATCGACTAAAACTCCGTTATATAAATTTTTATGCATTTCAATATAATGGTTGCTAATTTTATAAATCAACCAGTTATGAACGTGCTTATTTTTATGAGATTCATTGGGCTTCATTGAAAAAATCCTTAATTATATTAATTGTTACTAATACCTCATTACAGTTAAGAGAATAAAACATAGGGAGCCTAATAAGTCTATCGCTTTCAGAGGTTGTAAAATTATTTGTGCCAATAAAACTACTAAATTTTAGCCCTGCTGATGAAGTGTGTAACGGCACATAGTGGAAGACACTTAGAACATTATTGGCCTTGAGATAAGCAATAAGATTTGTTCTTGTAGTTAAGTCCTTAACTTTAATGTAAAACATGTGAGCATTGTTGGTGCAATTTTTTGGGATAGTAGGTAGCGTTATTAATCCTTCACTCTCTAATACTTTAAAAGCTTTATAGTATAGATTCCAACTCTTGAGTCTATTTTTTTGAATTTCATGAATATTTTCTAATTGAGCCCATAAGAATGCGGCACTAACATCATTCATTAAGTAACTGCTACCAATGTCAACCCATGAGTATTTATCAACCATTCCACGAAAAAATAAACTACGATTTGTCCCTTTTTCCCTAATTATTTCAGCCCGTTCAACAAATTGTTCATCATTAATAATTAGTAATCCACCCTCTCCTGCACTGGTGATGTTTTTTGTTTCATGAAAACTAAATGTGCCAATATGTCCAATTGTTCCTAAAGGTCTTCCTTTGTAATAACTCATGATGGCCTGAGCCGCATCTTCTATCACAAAAAGGTTGTTTTTCTTTGCAGTATGCATGATGGCATCCATTTCACAGGCAACTCCTGCGTAGTGAACAACAACGATAGCTTTTGTTTTGCTTGAAATTGCTTCTTCAATCAAATTTTCATCAATGTTCATGGTGTCAGGACGAATATCAACAAAAACTATTTTTGCCCCTCGTAAAACAAAGGCGTTAGCAGTTGAAACAAATGTATAGGATGGCATTATGACCTCATCGCCAGGTTGTATTTTGATGAGAATTGCCGCCATTTCAAGTGCATGAGTACAAGATGTGGTTAATAGAGCCTTTTTGCAATTTAATTCTTCTTCAAACCATTGGTGGCATTTTTTTGTATATTTTCCATCACCAGAAATTTGATTACTTGTCATGGAATCAAACACAAACTGTTTTTCGTTACCCGTGTAGGGTGGTTTGTTAAAAGGAATTTTCATAATTTAAATAGTAACAAAACATGCATTGATAAGCTAATTTTATTGGTTTTTATAAGCAATTTCCAAATTCCGTCGCCAGCTTTTGTAGCCAATTCGTCTAATTGGTGATCCTTCGGTTTTTTTAAGGAAGGTTTGTTCATCCCACTTCATCAGTTCTTTTATATCGGGTTGGTCAAATTGGTTGCGGGGCAAAAAGTCGGTGACTTTTGAATCGGTGGCAAATTTATTCCAGGGGCAGACCATTTGGCAATCATCACATCCATAAATTCTATTACCAATGGCTTTGTGGAATTCTTTGGGAATTGGACCTTTGTGTTCGATTGTGAGGTAAGAAATACAACGGCGTGCATCAACTTGAAAAGGGGCGATGATGGCTTTTGTCGGGCAGGCATCTATGCACTTTGTGCACGTTCCGCAGTGGAATGAGGCCTTTTTGCTGATTGGTAATGGGATGTTGGTGTAAATTTCACCCAAAAAGAAATAACTGCCCGCCTTTGCGTTGAGCACATTGCTGTGTTTGCCAATCCATCCAATGCCAGCTTTCTCGGCGATGGCTTTTTCCATAACGGGTGCGGAATCGGTAAAGACGCGATAATTAAAATCGTTGACTTCTGCTTTAATTTTTTCAGCTAAGTTTTTGAGCTTTTTGCGAATGAGTTTGTGGTAATCTCGTCCCATGGCATAACGTGAAATAGCGGCCTTTTGTGGTTTTTTTAAGACATCTTCATAAGCAATGATGGATTTGTCGAAATAATCAAAACGCAGGGAAATAATTCGGATTGTCTCTTCAACCAACTCATTAGGATTTGTACGCATAGAACCATGTTTGTGCATAAAGTCCATCTGCCCATGAAAACCTTTGGCAATCCATTTTTTCAAGTGTCCTTCTGCTTCAGATAAGTCCACATCCGAAACCCCAACTTGTGAAAAGCCAAGCTCAATTGCCCAAATTTGTATCTGTTTTAACAGTTCTGTATAAATCATTTTCATCTTGCTCAGTGGCACGACGGCACTGCGAAAAGCAATATAAGGTTAATCATTTAATAATCTTGTGATTCATAGGCGAAGGTAACTTCATATACACTTTCGTACAGACCATTGCCCATTTCTCTATGCACTTGAAAAGCACAATCTAGTATTTTTGTTCCAATTTCATTTTCAGTCATAATTAAAAATTTTGTTATCTGTCTTTTGTTGTGTCGCCGTGTCGCTGTGCGAGTCCATTATATCTCATTTTTTAAAGCATCAATTTGGTTTCTTAGGTCATTGATGTGTTGCAGCCAATAGCTGTTTTCGTCAAACCATGGGAAGGCGATGGCAAATGCTGGATCGTCAAATCGGCGAGCAAGCCAGGCACAGTGGTGTAACATACGCAGAGTTCTTAGGGATTCTATCATGTTGATTTCAGCGTGTGGGAAGTCGCGAAATTCTTGGTAAGCGGCTTTGACTTTTGCCAACTGAGCCATTTGTTCGTCTTTTTCACCCGATAATAACATGAATATGTCTTGTATCGCTGGGGCGAGACGCGAGTCGTCAAAATCCACCAAAAAAGGGATGTCATCGCGCATAAGAATGTTACCAATATGCAAATCGCCATGCACGCGGATATTTTTAGCATCTTCTAATTTGGGCTGCATTAAATCCATGAGTTGTTGACAAACAGCGTCATACTGGGATTTGTACTCAAATGGAATAAACTCATTACTGATGTAGTCAATGGATTCTTTGCCAAAAGTGTTAACCTCGAGCGTTGGTCTGTGTGAAAAGAGTTTTTTTTCACCGATTAAGTGTAATCGTGCCAACATTCTTCCCATGATTTGCAGATTGTCTTGGTAATCTAACTCTGGTGTGCGTCCACCGACTTGCGGAAATAACGAAAAGCTAAAGTTTTGGTGATGAAATAAACTGTTATCTTGTTGGTTTTTTAATGGTGTAATAACAGGAATTTCATGTTCGGCTAATTCGAAACAAAAATCGTGATCTTCTTGGATTTGTTCTAAACTCCAACGATTGGGGCGATAAAATTTAGCAATGACAGATTTTTGTTGCCCTTCGATACCTATTTGATAAACGCGATTTTCATAAGAGTTTAAGGCAAATACACGCCCGTCGCATTCAAAGCCCTGTTCTTCAATGGCATCCATAATGAGTTCAGGTGTGAGTTTTTCAAATGGATGCGGGTTGTTTATATTCATTGTTCGTTTTTTTTGAATTATTTATTGGGTTTAATTGGAGAGATAAAAATATAACTAATGGCACATGACTAATGGTGTTGATTTAGATACAATAGCAGGCAATATAATTAGGAGGAAGTAAAATGTTAGATAATCCAGCAAATATATTTTTCTTGGTGTTAGGGGTTTTTGCCTTTTTAACAGTTATGAAAATTATTACTATTGTACCGCAGGGATACCAATACACAATAGAACGATTTGGTAAATACAGAAAAACCTTTAGTCCAGGTTTGGGTTTAAAAGTGCCTTGGTTTGATGCCGTTGGCCGTAAAATAAACATGATGGAACAGGTGCTTAATGTGCCGTCGCAGGAAGTGATTACTAAAGATAACGCAGTGGTCACGGTTGATGGCGTGGTGTTTTACCAAGTGCTTAATGCACCACAAGCAGCTTATGAAGTGAATAATTTGGAATACGCGGTTTTAAATTTAACCATGACAAATATTCGTACTGTTTTGGGTGGATTGGATTTGGATGAGTCTTTATCTAAACGCGATCAAATTAACCACCGTTTGTTGGCTGTGGTGGATGAAGCCACCTCACCGTGGGGTATTAAGGTCACAAGGATTGAAATTAAAGACATTAAACCACCGCATGACTTGGTTCAGTCAATGGCAAGACAAATGAAGGCAGAACGTGAAAAGCGTGCCGATATTTTGGAAGCAGAAGGCAAGCGTCAGGCGGCAATTTTGCAAGCAGAAGGAATGAAACAAGCCGTTGTTCTTGATGCAGAAGGCAATAAAGAAGCCGCTTTTAGAGATGCAGAAGCAAGAGAAAGGTCAGCTGAAGCTGAAGCAAAAGCAACGCATATGGTATCTAAAGCCATCGAAGGTGGCGGTGTGCAAGCCATAAATTATTTTGTTGCAACAAAATACCTTGATGCCTTTGGCAAATTTGCAGATTCTCCCAATACCAAAACAATGATATTGCCAATGGAGGCAACAGGCATTATTGGTTCACTTGCGGGCATGACAGAAATTGCTAAAGAAGCATTAAAAGACAAGCAGGAGTCTTAGGAGAGATATATGGAATGGTTTGCAGTATTAACCCCCTGGCACTGGTTGACAGCAACAGTTATTTTGATTGTTATTGAAATGATGGTTGGTGGTTCTTTTTTTCTTTTATGGGTTGGATTTGCGGCAGCAGTAACAGCATTGATTCAGTGGGCATTTGGCATTAGTTGGCAAGTGCAAATAGTGGTGTTTTTCTTGTTATCTATTGCAGCGATAATTGCGTGGCATTTTTTTAAGAAGAATAACCCAGATATAGATCCAATACCTAACCTTAATAAAAGAGGACATCAACATATTGGCAAAACATTCAATTTGTCTCGTGCCATTGTTAATGGAGTTGGTAAAATCAATGTCAATGATACTACATGGAAAGTTGAAGGTGAAGAGGACTTGCCCGTTGGTACAAAAATTAAGGTTGTTGGTATTAAAAGCACTATCTTAAAAGTAGAAAAAGTTTAATTATTTAAAAGAGAAAAACATGAAAAATACAAAATTAATTACTGCATTGGCATTAAGTTTGTCATTGACCTTAGTCTCGTGCTCAGATGATGCCGATAAAACAGTAAACAATACGGTTACATCAGCCCCTTCCGTTATTAATAAAACGGCAACTCAGCAGTCTGATATTATGAGTTATATACCTGCTGAAACTCCTATTTTGGCAGTCTTTGTTAATGATTCTAAGCACCCAATACCGCAAAACTTCCAAGAAAAGATGGATAATCTCTACAGCAGTATAGGTAAAATGTTGAAAACCACTTATTTAGACGCCTACAAAGGTTACACTAAAAGAGCCAATCCAGAGGCTGACACCGCTAGTGTTGATGAATTTGCCGAAAAATGGTTTAACGAAGAAGGCATCAAGAAGTTGGGATTGAAAATGGGTGAAACAGAGCTTGCCTTGTACTTAGTTGATTTATTCCCCGTGATGCGAGTAAATTTGGCATCAAGTCATTCAATGGATGAAATCCTCGATGAAATGATGACAAAAATAAATGAAGACAAGCCTGGTCAAGTGATAAAAAAAGACGTTAAAGACACAACGGTTTACCAGCTTGGCGATAAAGAAATGCAAGCACTGATTTCTCTAAAAGGCGATACGGTTGTTGCCAGTTTAGCCCCTACAAGACAAGTGGATGCTTTAATGCCTAAACTATTAGGCTTTGAAAAACCGGCACAAAATATAAAACAAGCCAACCAATTTAATGATACTATTGCCAAGTACAATTATTTGGGTAATAGTTTAATGTGGGTAAATTTTAGAGAATTGGCTGATTATGTGGTTAATCCAGCTCAACACCAAACGCCCATGCTTGATGTGTTAAAAATACAAGATAACATGATGTCTGAGGATTGCAAGGTGGAAGTGTTGGCTATGTTTGACAAGTTCCCACGCTTTGTAAGTGGCAGTACGCTTCTTGATGAGCATCAAATGGATAGCCATATGATAATTGAAATGCCTAGTGACTTAGGCTCAAAACTGTCAACAATCAGCGGTCGTATTCCGAATGCAAAAGATGCTGCCTTTTCTTATGGCTTTAGTTTTGACATAGTTGCAGCTAAGGCATTGGCACAAGAGTTTGCAACAAACATCGAAACAACGCCTTATAAATGTGAGTTCTTCACTGGAATGAATGCAAAAGCAGCTATGTTTAAAGCACAGTTGGAACAACCATTACCTCCTTTTGTAAGTAATTTTAAAGGCTTCAACGTGGTAATTGATGAATTGGATTTGGATATGACAAAAACCGAGCCTGCTCAAATGATTAAAACATTAAAAGCAAAAGTCTTGCTGGCTGTAGATAACCCTGAAGCGTTAAAAGGTATGGCAGAAATGATGAAACCTGACTTACAAAAATTAGGTCTTACCTCGGGTGGAAAAGCTGTAAATATATCTGACCTAATTCCTGTTAAAGGCACAATGATGCCGATTAACTTAGATTATGTTTTCTTGGCAATGGGTGAGGAAACCATTGGTTTGTCATTGGGTGAAAATACGGATGTGGAATTGGCGGATGTTGTTTCTGGTGAGTCAACTTCTGCCCTATTCGATTTTAGTATTAGCTCAGAGTTATACAAGAAAATCTTTGAAAGCATAGCTTCTGCGGAATCAAAACTACCAGAGGATGTAAAAAAACAATTCGGGGCACAACAAATGTTTATGTCCGATATGCTTTGGTGGAAAACAGAGAAGGGCACCGTTGACTTTACTAATCAAGGCTTTGAAATAAAAGTAGGCATTGATTATTAAAATCAGTAAGATTATAACCCAAACCACATGTCAAGATTTGGGTGATTTCTTATAAAGCCTGATTGATTTCAGGCTTTTTCTTAACCGATGTCACAATTATTAACAATATAGCGACTTAAGCATTTTCATAGCCGTTGTTATGAGGTAAACTATGGAAAAAATTTGCCCCTGTAATAACTAATAAACTCTTAGGAGAAACACAATAATGAAAATAATTAATAAAATAGCCATTTTGGTATTAATTGCGTCTTTAATGGTTGCCTGTAAGCCAAAAGATAAAAAGCCGAAAGTCACAACCACCACAAATGATAAACCAGAGGTGGTCGATAAAGGTGCACAAACCAATCCATTAAAATCATTTACATTAGACGATGGTAAAACATACTATGACATCTGTTGTAATGCAGAGGATTTAAACAATTCTGATAGCCTTTTGTCACAACGGGTAATTTTATTTGCTTATGATCAAGCGACTGTAACAGCGAAATACCGCGATATTATTGCCATTCATGCACGTTATTTAAGCCAAAATCCATCATCAAAAATGGTGCTTGAAGGGCATGCTGATGAACGAGGCACTCCAGAATATAATTTAGCGTTAGGCGAAAAACGTGCCAATTCAGTGGCAAATTTACTGCGTGCACAAGGTGCATCGGCTGGGCAAATCTCAGTGGTTAGTTTTGGTGAAGAAAAGCCAGTGGCTTTGTGTAATAACGAGTCTTGTTGGTCACAAAACAGAAGGGTTCGTATTGTCTATACGGCAAAATAATCGAACTTTTTAAGTTGAAAAATGTCTAAAAATGGACAAAAAACCCGACATTATGTCGGGTTTTTTCATAGCAACATTAGAGACTTTTGCAATTTTTTAATGCGTTTCACGAGTTACGCAAAGGGTTTTTTAAATTAATTAATGAAATAATATGAACAAATTTATCACAGCAACGATTTTCTTAAGTCTTTTTAATTTTTCCGTACAAGCTAAGAAAATCTCATTACAAGACAGGTTGGCAAAACTTGAAAAAATAGTCGCAGAGCAAAGCAGTAATCGCTTTAACTCGGCTGATATTGTTGTGCAAAACCAAGAATTACAACAACAAATGGCAGAATTGCGTGGCATCATTGAAGAACAAAATCATCAAATTCAGGCACTTAAGGACAAGCAAAAACTCTTGTATGTTGACATAGATTCGCGTTTAGCAGAGTTGGAATTAGCCCCTAGCACTAACACCACTAACACCCAAGGACAATCACAAGAGGATTTTCAAACTTCAGACACAACACCCTTAACGGTAGAAGTGGATGAAAACTACAATAACAGCACAGCAACAACAGATACGGTTGCAACTGAACCAAAACTTTCCACTTACCAAGAGGATTACGACATTGCTTTTGCTCATTTACGCGCAGGTCGTTTTCTTGAATCTGCCCGTGCTTTTGAAGGATTTATTCAAAGACACTCAGAAAATGAACTCACAGCCAATGCCTATTATTGGTTGGGCGAATCCTATTACGTCAAACGCCAATATCCGCAGGCTTTGGCAGCTTTTCAAGCTTTGATAGATAAATTTCCACAAAGTAAAAAATCTGCAGATGCAAGCCTAAAAATTGGCTACTGTTATTATGAAATGGATGATTTAATGCAAGCAGAAAAACACCTAAATAAAGTGGTAAATTCTTATCCCAATTCAAGCATAGCTCGATTGGCGCAGAATCGTTTACGTCAAATGCGACGTGATCATTAGAACAAAATGGAAAAAAACCAACTCAAAATATCTGAAATATTTTATTCTTTACAAGGCGAGTCCACCTATGTTGGTTTACCAACGGTTTTTGTGCGCCTAACGGGTTGTCCATTGCGATGCACGTGGTGCGATACGGAATATGCATTTTCAGGCGGTCAATGGATTGAAATAGATGCCATTATAGAAAAAATAAAGTCCTATGGAACACCTTATGTTTGTGTTACTGGTGGCGAGCCGCTATCACAAAAACGCTGCATAAATTTACTAGATAAGCTCGCAGATAATGGCTTTAATGTATCACTGGAAACATCGGGAGCATTATCCCTGGCAAATGTTAATGATAAGGTGACAATAATTATGGATTTAAAAGCACCAGGTTCAGGAGAAGAATCCAAAAATCTATATGAAAATATTAATTATATTGACTCTAAAGACCAAATAAAATTTGTTATCAAAGACCGCAAAGATTACCACTGGACTCAAACAATTATCAAGCGTTACAACCTGATAGATAAATGCGAAGTGCTTTTATCGCCTGTGGCAGGAGAAATTAACCCCGCAGATTTAGCCCAGTGGATATTAGATGATAAAATGTTAGTTCGTTTTCAATTACAATTACATAAAATACTTTGGCACGACGCCAAAGGCAAATAAAAACACACAAGAATAAGCAATGAAAAAAAAATGCATAGTGCTCCTTTCTGGAGGACTTGATTCAACAACATGCTTGGCTGTAGCCAAGGCAGAAGGTTATGAATGTTACACCATGGCAGTGGACTACGGTCAGCGGCACAAGTCTGAGCTCATGGCAGCCCAGCGTGTCTCAACCCACTTTGATGCCAAAGCACATAAAGTCATCAAAATTGACTTGCGAGCCATAGGTGGATCGGCACTCACGGCAGACATAGATGTGCCAGAACACAATGAAATTGAAGAGAATGACATACCAATCACCTATGTTCCAGCCCGCAACACCATTTTTTTAAGTATAGCCTTGGGTTATGCGGAATCCATTGGTGCCAATGATATGTTTATTGGAGTCAATGCGGTGGATTATTCGGGTTATCCTGATTGCCGCCCAGAATTTATCGAAAGTTTTGAGCAGATGGCAAACTTA
>JALSIL010000523.1 GCA_026990095.1 Lysobacterales bacterium | reverse complement strand
AACAATTCAGCAAGCTGAAACACGAGCTTTGATTGATGAAATTGAAACCTTTCTTGAAAAATACTTATTTGGAATGCCAATTAATCAATGGCAACAAATTAGCACAAACCACGCTTTAATTGAGTGGTCAACAAAGCAGCAAAGTATTGCCACAAAGGCAATAAATACAATTATTAATAATGATTGGTCGTCACAAGCGGCTATTTCTTTACAGCCTTTGCCTGTTTTATCTGTAAAAGAATTGGAAATTGAGTTGGGCAATGACAATGCTAAAAACTTTATTGCTCAACCACGGTGGCAACAAAAAACCTACGAGACCACACCATTAACTCGACAGCGTAATAATAGTTTAATCAAAGATTTACAAGAAAAGCATGGGAATGGCTTGTTAACCCGTTGGCTTGCACGCCTCGTTGAAGTTTCATTACTGCCTTTGCAAATACGGGATTTACTGGCAAATAAATCTGCAACAACTGAATCAGCACAAATAGCACAAATAGAAGCCGCACGCGGACGTTTAATTCACCGTGCTGTCGTTGAGAAAAACATAGTAAAAACTTATCAAATAGTGGCTCCAACCGAGTGGAACTTTCACCCAAATGGCGTTGTGGTGGAATCATTGAAAAATATAAAAACAAAGACCAATTCAGAATACCAAAAAATAGCCCATTGCGTCATTAATGCCATTGACCCATGTGTGGGCTATGAGTTGAGGGTCAGTTAATGCACGAGATGTCATTGTGCGAAGGCATACTGCAAGTGCTTGAAACAGAAGCAAGCACTCAAAAATTTAAAAAAGTAAAAACCGTCTGGTTAGAAATAGGCGAGTTATCAAGTGTTGAGATTGAGGCGTTGAAATTTAGTTTTGATGTGGTTATGAAAAACAGCATTGCAAAGGATGCAAAACTTGAAATAATCAGAGTAGCGGGTTCGGCATGGTGTATGCAATGCAGTGAACCAGTCAAGATAAAAAAGCGATTTGATGAATGCCCACAATGTGGCAGTTCACAATTGCAAGTTACAGGTGGAACAGAAATGAAAATTAAAGAACTAGAGGTAGAATAATGTGTACAGTATGCGGATGCAGTGAAGGCGAAAGTAGAGTAGAAGGTGTAGCGGTTCATGACCATAAGCACGAACATGACCACAAGCATGAACACAGTCATGCACATGAGCATAATGGTGATGATCATCATTATGGACATGGTCCTGCTCACGCCCATGCGCCAGGCATGAGCCAATCAAGAATGGTGCAAATTGAACAAGATATTTTAGGAAAGAATAACGAATATGCACAAAACAATAAAAGCATGTTAGCAGCCAAAGGAATTTTGTCTTTAAATCTAGTTTCATCTCCAGGGTCTGGAAAAACAACTTTATTAACTCGAACATTAACCGATTTAAAAGATGATTTGCCGATGGTGGTAATTGAGGGCGATCAAGAAACTTCTAACGATGCTGATAAAATACGGGCTACAGGTGCCAAAGCAATTCAAATTAATACAGGCAAAGGATGCCACTTGGATGCACACCAAGTTGGTCATGCGATTGAACATTTAGACCCAGATGATAATTCGGTATTATTTATTGAAAATGTTGGCAACCTTGTCTGTCCCGCGGCATTTGATTTAGGCGAAGCACACAAAGTGGCAATATTGTCTGTTACAGAGGGCGAAGATAAACCGATTAAATATCCTGATATGTTTTATGCCGCAGATTTATTGTTATTAAATAAAATTGATTTATTGCCATATTTGGATTTTGATATTCAAAAGTGTATAGCGTATGCCAAAAAGGTCAACCCAAGTATTCAAATCTTAAAAGTTTCGGCAACAACAGGCGAAGGCATGGATGATTGGTACCAGTGGATAAAACTATCTCGTCAAAGCAAGCTAATTGGTTTTAAAAAACAGGCATAAAGAGAAATTTTTATGAAAAAGACGCTGCCAAGTATTTTGATTGTGATGGATGATAAAGATGCTATTGCGGCATTTGAAGCGATTCTATCTAATCAATTTGAAGTCTTTAGTGCTTTAGATGTTGAAAACGCACATGAGATTTTACAACAACAATGGATACAAGTTTTACTCAGTGCACAACGAATGCCAGAGGTCAGAGGGCTGGATTTTTGCCAACAAGTGCGGACACAACATCCAGATGTTATACGCATCATGATAACAGATTATGCTGCCAGTGATATTGTAACCAATGCCATAAAAAACAAGGATATATTTCAATACATCTGCAAGCCATGGCATAAAAATGAAATCATAGGTAAATTAAACAATGCCATTGAGTTTTTTGAGTTACAGCGAAAAAATGAGCAGTTAAAAATAGAGTTACAACTCAAGCCCGATAATATTGAACAAACCATGTTGGCAAAACGGCAAATATTACAAACACGCCTGGATTGGGACATGGGCATAATTCGCAGCCCAGATAGTCCAGTTAATCGAATTTGTAATTTAATTCGTAATATTGCCGCCTTTGATGTGCATGTCTTACTCATTGGTGAGTCAGGCACCGACAAAGGTTCTTATGCCCGTGCTATTCATGATAATTCTTTGCGGCAAAAGGAGCCATTTGTTACCCAAAATTGTGCTGGTTTAGATGATGAAATGCTAGAACGACAATTATTTGGTTATAAAAATGGTGCGTTTGTTGGTGCAAAAAAAGACAAGGCTGGTTTGCTGGCAAAAGCCAATGGTGGCACAATTTATTTGAATGAAATCGATGAAACTTCCACTGCTTTTCAGTTAAAGTTATTACAAGTTTTGCTTGATGGAGAGGTTTATCAAATAGGCTCAAGTCGCCCAACTCCAATAAATATTCGAGTAGTGGCAGCAACCGACCATGACTTAGATGAAAAATTGGGCAAAGGAACCTTTAGACGTGATTTGTTTTATCGCATAGCAACCTTTGATATTCATATCCCGCCACTAAGAAAACGTCAGCAGGATATCGTGCCAATTGCTATTACTTTATTAAATCAAAATATGGAATTGCTCGGAAAAAAAGTTAATGGTATCGGCGATGAAGCCCTAAAGATTTTTGAACAATATGAATGGCCTGGCAATATTGTCGAAATGAACAATGAAGTGAAACGAATGCTGGTTTTGGGTCAAGAAGATTATTTGGGTTCCGACTTAATTTCGCGGCATATTTTACACGCAACTCCGCAAGAATCTAAAAATGACATGGATTATGTCGTTAATGCCGAAGGTACGTTAAAACAACGCTTGGAGTCATTGGAAACTGTAGTGGTCAAAGAAACCTTAATTAAATGCCGTTGGAATCAAACCAAAGCAGCCCAAGAGCTGGGCTTGTCACGGGTTGGTTTACGCAATAAAATTGAGCGTTATGGTTTAGAAAAAAACACCAAAATCATAGGTATGCAAGAAGCCACTAAAGAGCAAAAACTATGACAGCAGGTAGGCAAACAGGGCAAAGAATACGTGTCAAAGGCTTGGTGCAAGGTGTTGGCTTTCGCCCTACAGTTTGGATAATTGCCAACAAACAAAAACTCAAAGGAGCTGTCTTGAATGACGGACAAGGGGTTTTGATTGAATTGTTTGGTAAGGACAATGAAATCGCAACCTTTATTCAATCACTCAAAGACCAATGCCCGCCATTGGCACGAATTGATAACATTGAGTCAGAAGGCTTTCACTCAAAACCACCAAATGATTTTACCATTGTTGCCAGCCATGCCACAGCCGCACAAACGGGTATTGTGCCAGATGCTGCGACTTGTGAGGTCTGTGCAAAAGAAACCTTTGATAAAAACAATCGCCGTTATCGCTATCCTTTTACCAATTGCACGCATTGTGGCCCTAGATTAACCATCATAAAAGCCATTCCCTATGACCGCAAAAACACATCAATGGCTCCTTTCATCTTGTGTGATAAATGCCAAAGTGAATACGACTATCCTGCTGATAGAAGGTTTCATGCACAGCCAAACGCTTGTCCAAAATGCGGTCCAGAAATTTGGTTAGAGCCTGCTGTTGAACAAGCCGATGCAATAAAAGCAACCGTTGAACTATTGAAACAAGGCAAAATCATTGCCATCAAAGGCATAGGTGGTTTTCATTTGGCGTGTGATGCCAGCAATCAACAAGCCGTAAAAGCATTAAGGCAAAGGAAAAAACGCAACGCCAAACCTTTTGCGTTGATGGCAAGAGATTTAAAAATCATAGAAAAATACGCAGATATTAATAAACAAGAAAAAAAATTGCTGCAATCATCAATTGCACCTATTGTTTTATTGAATAGCGTCAAAAGTAGTTTGCCTGATGAATTTGCACCAGGTCAAAATACATTAGGTTTTATGTTACCTTATACGCCATTGCATCATTTAATTTTGCAAGAAATGGACTTTCCTTTAGTCATGACTTCGGGCAATTCTAGCGATATCCCGCAATGTATAGACAATGAAAATGCCAAACAGTCACTAAAAGATATAGCTGATTATTGGTTGTTAAACAATCGTGATATTGTCAATCGTGTGGATGACTCGGTGGTGAGAGTGGTCAATGACAATACTCAAGTTTTACGACGAGCACGAGGTTATGCACCCACTTCGATGGCATTACCCAAAGGATTTGAGCAAAGCACAGATGTTTTGGCATGTGGTGGTGAGTTAAAAAATACATTTTGCTTGGTCAAAGATGGTTTAGCCATATTATCGCAACATATCGGCGACTTAAAAAATGCCGATACATACAGTGATTATGAAAAAACCTTAAAACTATTTCAAAATCTATACCAACACCAGCCCAAAATAATTGCCATTGACGCACACCCTGATTATTTATCCAGTAAATACGGAAAATCTTTAGCCTTAAAAAACAATCTTTTGTTATCTACAGTTCAGCATCATCACGCTCATGTTGCTTCGTGTTTAGCAGAAAATAACTGGGCACTCAATCAAGGTAAAGTCTTGGGTGTGGCACTCGATGGCATAGGTTATGGCGATGATGATAGCATTTGGGGTGGTGAATTTTTGCTAGCGGATTATAGTCAATGCAAACGTGTTGGACGACTTAAACCGATGGCACTTTTGGGTGGATCTCAAGCGATGCAACAACCGTGGAGAAACACCTATGCACAATTAAGCACGCATTTTGATTGGCAAACTTTAATTGAAAAATATCAACATTTAGCCATTTTTAAAAATTTACAACAAAAGCCATTGGCAACATTAAATGCCATGCTAGACAAAAACATCAATTCTCCCTTGGCATCATCTGCTGGCAGGCTATTTGATGCGGTTGCAGCCGCAGTTGGAATTTGTGTTGAACAAGTACAGTACGAAGGACAGGCGGCTATCGAGCTTGAAGCACTGGTGAGTGCATCACTCATTGAGCAACAAAAAAACCATGCCTATACTTTAGAAATTCAAAAAGAAGACAATGGTTTAATGCAGCTAAATACCTTTACCTTATGGCAAGAATTGC
Organism: Lysobacterales bacterium; assembly: GCA_026990095.1. Lineage (GTDB taxonomy): Bacteria > Pseudomonadota > Gammaproteobacteria > Xanthomonadales > Marinicellaceae > NORP309. Next base: position 4,867 of record JALSIL010000523.1, on the reverse strand, counting down.
TCGAAGATTTAGCTAAAAATCTCACTGCAGATGTAATTGCTACGCGTTTTCATTTGGGGTTCGTCAATAGCATAGTTGCCATGATTGAGGTAGTTTTAAAAAATAAAAAAATAGATGCCATTGCACTTAGCGGCGGTGTTTTTCAAAATAAAATATTATTACAACAAACTATTAAACAGTTAGAAAACAAAAGCTACAAGGTGTTAATTCACCAACAAATTCCTGCCAACGATGGTGGTATTGCTTTAGGGCAAGCCATGATTGCATTGGCACAACAATTGGAGAAAAAAGCATGTGTTTAGGTATTCCTGGGCAAATTATTGAAATCATTGACGAAAAGTTGATGCAAGCAAAAGTCGATGTGGCAGGCATAAAACGCCCAGTTAATATTGAATGCATTGTCGATGAACAACATCCACCACAAAAATGTATCGGTGATTGGGTGTTGGTGCATGTGGGTTTTGCCATGAGCCGAATTGATGCCGATGAAGCACAAAGAACTTTGGATTTATTGCAAGAACTAGAAGAATACCAAGAAGAAGTCGAAGCAATCAAATCCAGTCAAAAAGAATTGGAGGGATAATATGACGGATGATAATAATAAACAACACTTAAAATCTTTGTATCCTTTTTTACATGGCGATAAGAAAAACACAGTCACTGAAAACTCTGCGTTGCTGGATTCAATCAAACAAAAAGCACAACATTCCATTGATGAAAAACAACGCTTTTTTGATAAAAATGCTCAAGCGTTGATTAATGCAGCCAAAGACATAGCAAAAAGTTATCAAAACCAAGGGCGTTTATTTACTATGGGCAATGGCGGTTCAAGTTGTGATGCGGCACATTTAGCTGTAGAGTTTCAACATCCTGTGACCACTGGTCGTCCTGCGTTACCAGCAATGAACTTGTGCATTGATACCGCCATGATTTCAGCCATTAGCAATGACTTAGGCGTTAAGCATATTTTTGTACGACAAATTAATGCCCATGCTCGCCAAGGCGATTGTTTGGTGGGGTTTTCCACCAGCGGTAACTCAGAGAATTTAATGCAAGGCTTTAACAAAGCCAAAGACTTAGGGTTAATAACCATAGGCTTTGCAGGAGACAAAGGCGGAGCAATGTTAAATAGTGGCTTGTTAGACCATTGTTTGGTGGTTGAAACCGACTCGATACACCGCGTCCAAGAGGTGCATGTGGCTTGCTATCATATCTTATGGGATTTGGTGCATACATTATTAGCGGATAATCGTGGTTTACTTGGCAAAAATACGGAGCAAACATGAAATACGTAGATGAATTTAGAGACCCTGCCAAAGCCAAGGCATTAATCAGCCAAATAAATGGCTTAAAAGAAAAACTAGGCATAAAAGATGGGGCAATGCCGATACAATTGATGGAATTTTGTGGAGGTCACACGCACACCATTTTCCGTTATGGCATCGAACCAATGTTGCCTGATTGGGTGGAAATGATTCATGGACCAGGTTGTCCAGTTTGTGTCTTACCCATGGGTCGAGTGGATAACTGTGTGGAACTTGCCGAACGTCCAGAAGTGATATTTACCACCTTTGGCGATGCCATGCGAGTGCCAGGTTCTAAAAAAAGTTTGTTGCAAGCCAAGGCCGATGGTGCTGATGTGCGCATGACTTATTCACCCATGGATGCCTTAGAACTGGCAAAAAGAAATCCGATGCGTGAAGTGATATTTTTTGGGCTAGGTTTTGAAACTACCATGCCGAGTACCGCATTGACTGTGATACAAGCAAAAAACCAAGGCATCAAAAATTTTTCATTGTTTTGTAATCACATAACTACGGTTCCAACCATAAAAGCCGTGCTTGATTCACCCGATATGCGCATTGACGGATTTTTAGCACCCGGTCATGTCAGCATGGTGGTTGGAGAGCGTCCTTTTGATTTTATTGCCGATGTGTATCATAAACCGATAGTTATAACAGGCTTTGAGCCATTAGATATTTTACAGTCAATTTGGATGGTGTTATCGCAACTGGCAGAAAAACGCTGCACGGTAGAAAACCAATACGCCCGTATTGTACCACCAAACGGCAACCCTGCAGCACTCAATGCCATGGCAAAAGTTTTTGAATTACGTGAATTTTTTGAGTGGCGTGGATTAGGTTCAATTGATCATTCAGGTGTTAAAATGCGTGAAGAATACCAAGACTTTGATGCTGAAGTAAAATTTGCCGTACCCTTATTAAAAATTGCCGACCCAAAGTCTTGCCAATGTGGCGAAGTAGTTAAAGGCGTATTGCGTCCGTGGGAATGTAAAATATTTGGTGGTGCGTGTACTCCAGAAACGCCAATGGGGGCACTAATGGTGTCATCCGAAGGGGCTTGTGCAGCTTATTACAGCTTTGGCGATATTCCACAATTGCTTGCCAAGCGAGAACAACAAATTAAATTAAATATTAAGGATAAATCCGCATGAGCCGCATCAAAAGAAAATTAACTGCTGAAATCATAACTCTGGCTCATGGCAGTGGCGGCAAAGCCATGCGAGATTTAATTGATGATGTTTTTGTTAGTGGTTTTGACAATTCGCATTTGGATGAACTCGAAGACCAAGCAAAATTTAACCTCAGCGACCTTGCAAAACATGGTAACAGGCTGGCAATGACCACCGATTCTTATGTAGTTGACCCATTATTCTTTCCTGGCGGAGATATTGGTAAATTAGCCATTACTGGTACGGTTAATGATTTAGCTGTAGGCGGAGCAAAGCCTTTGTACTTGACTTGCAGCATGATAATTGAAGAAGGTTTTAAGGTTGAAACGCTGCGTAAAATTGTAAAATCCATGAAAAAAACCGCCGATGAAGCCGGTGTTAAAATTGTCACAGGTGACACCAAAGTGGTCAACAAGGGCGAGTGTGACAAGCTGTTTATCAATACAACAGGCATTGGTGTTATTGCAGAAAATATAAATATTGCTGGCAGTCGTGCTCAAGTGGGTGATGTGGTTATAATCAATGGTTTTGTTGGCGATCATGGTGCGGCTATTGTTGATGCTCGTGGTGAAATGTCGCTAGAAAATACCATCAAATCGGATTGCCAAATACTCAATAGTTTAACTCAAAAGATGTTAGAAGTTTGTCCTGATATACATTGCATGAGAGATGCCACTCGTGGAGGACTTGCTACCGTGTTAAACGAATTTGCCCAAAGCAGTCAAGTCAATATCACCATTAATGAAATACAAATTCCAATACGCCCAGAAGTACGCGGCATGTGCGAAATACTCGGACTCGACCCCTTGTATTTAGCCAATGAAGGCAAGCTAATCGCTATTATTCCAGCAGATAGTGCTGATAAAGTTTTGCAAGTAATGCAAGGTCATCCAGCAGGGGTAGATAGTGCCATTATTGGCAAAGTCGAACAACAACCCGCATCGCGAGTCATTCTTTCCACTAGCTTTGGTGGCAACCGTATAGTTGATATGTTAGTAGGCGAACAATTACCGAGGATATGTTGAAACAATGGATCTAAGTCTTTTATTATTGGGGTTTTTAATTGGCATGCGGCATGCCTTGGAAGCTGATCACGTAGCAGCTGTAGCGAGCTTGGTAACGGGCAACACAAGCTTTAAAAGTACCGTTTTACACGGAGCGGTTTGGGGTGTAGGTCATACCATTACTTTATTGGTGTTTGGTTCAGTTGCTTTAATTGTCGATGGCATAATTCCGAACGATTTTGCCAGAACTCTAGAGTTTGCTGTTGGTATTATGTTAATACTCTTAGGTATTGATGTTTTGTATCGGCTCAACAAAAAACGCATACACTTTCATGCACATAAGCATGGTGAAGAAGTTAATCACTTTCATGCCCATTCACACGATGAAAGCAAGCCCCATGACCAAGATAAACATGAGCACCAACACAAAGAACCATTTCCAAAGCGTGCTTTGTATATTGGTTTGATGCACGGCATGGCAGGCTCGGCAGCGTTGATAATTTTAACCTTAAATACCGTTGAAACACCTTTAATGGCACTTAGCTATATCGCCTTTTTTGGAATTGGTTCAATTTTGGGTATGGCATTGTTGTCCATGGTTATAGCTGTACCACTAAAATATTCGGCCACGAAAATAAACTGGCTATATAACGCCATGCATATTTGTGTGGCATTTGTAACAGTCGGTATAGGTGGTATGATTGTATTTGACTATTTTTCGACTTTTTGAGAAGAATAGCTCCGCTATTTAACGAAAATCAGGTAAAAAATTGACCAAATTCACCTTTTCCGCAGTAGGTTCTCTATTCTCGGATAAACTCCTAGATCCTGCCTCTTTTCACTGCCATTGTTTATTTTTGGACAAATTTTAAAAAATTGATACAAGTTAAGAATGTGTATTTCAATATATGCTAAAATTAATACTGTTGAAACGGAGAAGTTTATGAAACGATTTTCTAATATTCTATTTGTTGCAGGTTCTGGTCAAAACGAGTCTACTGCATTTAAACAGGCTGTTAATATAGCTGAAATTAATCAAGCTAAGCTTACCGTTGTTGGAGTTTTTGATGATATTAGCCGATTAAAATCGAGTATGCCGATTGCAAACGATTTAATTGATGGGATTATTGAGCAAAAAAAACAAGAATTACAAAATCTTGTTAACACTGTCTTGGAACATGATTTACAAATAGAAGTTAAAGTACTTACGGGTAAAGCATTTATCAATATAATCCAAGAGGTTATAAAGTTTGAGCGAGATTTGTTAATCAAAGCTATTGAACAACCAATAGGTTTTATCGAAACGCTGTTTGCTAACACAGATATAAAAATTCTTCGCAAATGCCCGTGTCCAGTTTGGTTAATCAAAACCAAAGCTCAAGAAGGGTAT
>JALSIL010000522.1 GCA_026990095.1 Lysobacterales bacterium | reverse complement strand
ACATCACAGTCGAAGCACTAAAAACTGAAGGGCACGACATGGCTATTTTCAAATCCAAAGCCGTAGGAGAACCACCACTAATGTATGGAATAGGCGCATATTTTGCCATAGCCAATGCCATCAAGGCCTTTAATCAAGATTATCAAATAAAATTTCACTCGCCCATGACTCCTGAAAAAGTGATGATGGGATTGTATGAGGTTTAAAGAAAAATATATATGTTAGATGGTAATTATGAATAACAATAGTACAGATATTTTTAATGAGCTTATTAATGAGTTAGTGTTTTTAACGGAGTTGCAAACTACAGCAGATACTCGGGTAATTAATCGTCTATTGGTACGTTCAATATTTTCTCTTCTTGATGCTTTTTCCTCTAGTCTTAAATTACTATCTTTAAATACCTATGAGTATGAAAAAACAATTTTTTCAGAAAAGGATCTTCGCTTCTTAAGGGAAGGTGAATATAAAATAGAAAACAATGTTGAAGTTTGGAAGCTGTATTTGCCAGGTATTAGAGAAAGTATTAAAAAATCCCTTAAATTATACGCTAAATCACGCAATACAAAATCTCCTTTACTTAAAAGTGCACCATTGCCAACTGAGTTTAAAGAAGCACTAAAGTTAAGAACTCATGTTACACATCCTAAATGTTTAGATGATTTGATTATTACCTCAAGTGAAATGCATTCTGTTTTTTTAGTATTGGAATGGCTGAAAAAATTATTTTTATGGGCAAGAGACCAAGAAATCAATAATATAAAAAATATTAGAACCAATATAGATACTATTACAAAAACATCAATTTTAAAAATTAAAAAGAGTTTTGATGATTCAGTAATGAAAAAATAAAAAAACTCCTTATGATATATCTCCTTGAAAACTGAAATCTAGTAATTAGATAACTGATTTTTTTCTAGATTGCTTTATAGTCATTGAGTCTTTCTAGATTAACTTGCTACATCTTGTAATGTAATGGTTAAGTTTTATAGGATGCATTTTTAGTACGGTTTATACTATTTTCCTTAAATCATGTAAAGAAATGTCTCAACTCAACATTATCACGCTACGAATCTTGTTCTCAGACAAGTTCATAGCTACTATACTTATCACTCAGTTATTTATTAAAGTAGTAAATAATTAATAGTACTGTCCTATTTCTCTTTAGTTTTACGATTCCTTAAGTAAGCACACAAATTTTAGGAATTTAAAATGAAAAAACTATTGATAATTATCGCTCTGTTATGGAGTCAAATAAATTCAGCCCAAACATCTGTTGGGGATTATTTCACTTATCAAGGTGAACTCATCGTAAATGGTCAAGCGGCTAATGGCAATTATGAGTTTGAAGCTCAATTTTATGATGCAGCCACTAATGGAAATAATATTGCCAATAACTTTAATATTGCAGCTACCGTGACAAATGGTATCTTTACTCTTCAGTTTGACATTGGTGGTGGTGCGTTTGATGGTGATGAAGTATGGCTAGAACTACTGGTCACACCACCAGGAGGTGGAACACAAGTAAGTTTATTGCCAAGACAGCTAATAACCAACTCTCCTTACTCAATACAGGCAAAATATGTTGGCAGCGATGGTGTTAGCACTATTTCAATAGAAAATGCGGCAGTTACAACAGCCAAAATAGCTAATGGTGCAGTAACCTCCGCTAAATTAGCAGGTGATTCGGTCACTTCCGCAAAAATAGCCAATGGCACGATTGCAACAGCCGATATAGCATCCCAAGCCGTAACACGTATACAAATCGCTGCCAATACCATTCAACGCTCTGAAGTTGATAGCACGCAAATTCAAGAGCGTGTGACAGGAGCCTGTGCCGCAGGCAGCAGCATCCGCGTGATAGCCCAGGATGGTACGGTGACTTGTGAAACCGATGATGTGGGTGCATCTTTTGCTGGTTGGGGATTGACGGGTAATGCAGGGACAAATTCACTTAATAATTTTATTGGAACAACTGATAATGAACCTTTAGTACTCAAAGTGAACAATAATGCATCCTTAGTTATATATCCCACACTAACTACAGGAGGTCAACAAGATACTAATATTGTCATGGGTGGTAACCTAAATTTTATTACTCATACCAATGAAAATGGTTCGATAATAGCAGGAGGTTTGGGAAATACTATTGAAACTACATCAACAGGCAATCATAATTTTGCAAATACTATTGTTGGGGGTGAAAGTCATAAGATTAACGGAGTAGATGTATTAAGCGCTATAATAGCAGGTGGTTATAATAATATTGTTTCGAGTGAATTTGCTTCAATTATTGGTGGATTTCAAAATAAAGCAACAAATAGCTATGCAGCAGTTGTAGGGGGAAGAGAAAATCAAGCAAGCGGATATAATAGTTTTGCCACTGGTTATGGATCAAAAGCAAATCACAGGGGCAGTTGGGTTTGGAATGATAGTTCTGATGTAGGTACTGCAAATAGTTTAGCAACCACTGCTGATAACCAGTTTTTAATCCGTGCAGTTGGTGGCGTTGGCATTGGCACCAATACACCGGCTTCACCATTACATATCAAAGGGCAAGGCACAACATTCGGGTCAGTTGTCGATGAAGTGGTTGCGACAATTGAACCCAAAACAAGTACTGATAATGTTTCATTAGCCATCAATAGATTGGCGAGTAACAGAGAATCCGCTTTATTATTTACAACCAATAAATCCCCAGATTTTGGTATTCGCAGTGTCAATGGTCAAGCGTTGGATTTTAATAGTTTTGACAATATTGGAGCGTCATCAGTTATGATGCGCATCAATGATAAAGCCATCGATAGAATTGATATAAATACCAATTTTGAACCCTTTTCAAATAATACTTATCGCTTAGGTAATACAAACTTTAGGTGGTCAACGGTTTTCACCACCAATGTCGATACCACCAATGCGGTTAATGTCACCTCAGACAGGCGTTTAAAAGACAATATCAAAGAAATGGATTACGGTTTGGCAGAAATTTTATCCATGAACCCTGTCACTTACAGCATGAAAAGCGATGCAGAAAAACACACACACATGGGCTTGATAGCACAAGAAGTGGAAACCATTATCCCTGAAATTGTTAGCCAAAAAGATGATGGTATGCACACCCGATCCTTGCGCTACAGTGAGTTAATTCCGGTACTAATCAAAGCCACGCAACAGCAACAAACCCTAATCGAGCAACAAGCACAACAAATTAAAGATCTTAAAAGTCTGGTGAATGATTTGTTATCAAATAATAAGACGAACAAGTAGAGGTAAACATGAAAAATTATATTCTAATCAGTGGTTTATTGTTACTTAATTTTGTTGCAATTTCTCAGGAAGAAGTAACAAAATCCACTGCACAACAACAAGGAACAAATACCTACACACTAAAAAAATTCACTTTATCATCAGGAGGAGGTGTGATGACAGATACAGGCAGTATTTACAAAGTAACAGGCGTGATTGGGCAAATTGATGCCGGTCACAACGCAACGGCTTCACCTTATGTTTTTAAAGGTGGATTTTTACAAGGGGCAAGCGCAACAAACACAGGTGACCCCATTTTTAAAAATGGTTTTGAATAGGAGTAAATAACATGAAAACTATTAAACTTTTAAGCGTATTGATTTTTTTTCCACTACTTGTGAATGCACAAGCAGTTAATACGGTATTTACCTACCAAGGAGAATTATTCGTCAATGGCAGTCCAGCCAATGGCACTTACGATATGTCTTTTGATGCTTATGGCGGAGCAACAGGTGGCACTTCATTGTTGTTTTTTGGTGCCGATATACACACAGGTGTTGTCGTAACTAATGGAATTTTCACCGTGCCAGATGTTGATTTTGGTAATTTAATATTTAGTGGTAGTGCTGATACCTGGCTTGAACTGGCAATAAAACCAACAAGTAGTGGCAGCTACAACACATTATCACCACGCCAAAAAATTACCACGGCTCCTTATGCAGTGAAAGCAGATTTTGCCAATAACGCAACCATTGCCAATGATTTATCTGTCACTGCCACTGCCAGTGAAGTTTTGGTTTTTGATGGAACAAATTGGAAGTCGGGTGGCAATAAAATTCGTGTCAGCAATGTAGGAGTTTCAATAGGAACAACTTCTGTACCACCACCAGATGGTTTGCGTGTAGGAGGTGCTTTACAAGTTGATGGAATTGGAAGTAATGTTGCTCTTGATGTAGACTCGGATGGAGCTGGAGTTCAGGATGATCCACTAAGGGTAAGAAAAAATGGGGCAATTAAATTTTATGTGGATTCAAATGGCGGTGCTTCTGTAGGTAGCTGGAACACGCCACCATCCGATGGCTTGCGTGTTAAAGGAGCTTCGCAATTCAATGGAATAATGACTCAAGATGCCTCAGCTACTGGTCTCCCTAAATTCTATGTCCGTGTAACCTGTGGTAACAGTGGCACAGGAAGTCTCACATCCGAAAACTTAACAAATACCGTAGGCAATGTTTCATCCTCTGCTAATGGAGTGGGAGGATGTATAATCAATTATCCAATAGATATATCGGGTCATTATTGGCAAGTGACTGCGGTATCAGCTGATGCTGCAATTGCGAGTTGTACTATTGGCTCTACAGTGCAAGTTTTGGTATGTCAAAGATCAAACCGACTCGGTGGCTTTGAAAATGGCGATATAATGATAATTCTTTATTAACCCTAATCTTGAATCATGATAAATAGTGACTGACCTAGAAAGAGTATTTTGTTGCGGAAAAACTGAATTTTGTCAAAATTCCTCTTTATTCTCGTCACATAGTCGTTTATCTCATAAATTTATATGGAATGAAGCTTCATGTAAACCCTCATGGGTGAGGGCAATTATCAGTATTTACCTTAGAATGATTAGGATTTCATGCAGAAGCCTTGCCAAAAACACAAGACTTAGATTGAAGTTGCTGTATTCTATCATGGGGTTTTAAAGGCAGTTATAAGCATTTAAGTGCTGATGAGGTAGCAAACTTAGTTTTGCAAGTGTCTCTGATATTTTATAGAAGTTGTTCCTGTTAAGAGCAATTTTCTAAATGAATGGATATGTTTCACGATAACTGCCTTATCTCCAAACAACACTGGAAATATTATACCTCGTTTAACTTATGGATTTATCAATACAGGCAACCCTATGAATTGGGTTATACGCTGGGATGACATGAGCTTGAAACAGGAGAAAAATGTGGTTTTTATGAACGAATTTGAATAAATTTAATATGTTTTGCAATGACAATATGGGATTGAAGTATTAAATATTAGGGAGTAAAGAAAAGTTGTAAAAGGTTGGAATGTTTGTATAATCATACTTAAATTAATACAAACTATTGTCAATGCCATCCATAGAAAATATTACTCAACATATCATAGCCTATTCAGAGGGTGATGTACAAGAGTTGGGTTTTATTGTTGATGCATTGTACCAAGAGCTGTGTAAGGTGGCACAATCACAGATAAACAAATTAGGAAAAAAGGACATATCCGCACAAGAGTTGGTTCATGAAGTGTACCTAAAATTTTCTAAGTCTTTGTCTATTAACGCCAATGGACGCAGGCATTTTTTAGCCATTGCAGCCAATGCCATGCGTTTTTTGATAATTGATCAATTAAGAAACGACAGTAGTCTTAAGCGGGGAGCAAATTTTTGTGTAACCACCTTAACCGATAGCAAATTACCCATTAATGACAACACTAAAGAAATATTTTATGTTCATGAAGGCATAGAAAAATTACGAGCTATAGATGAAAAACTCGCCATCACGGTAGAATGCAAATATTTTGCAGGCTATTCAGAGCAAGAAACTGCTGAGGCTTTGAATGTCAATGTCAGGTCGGTTAGGAGGTATTGGAAACGTTCAAAGAAGTGGCTTGCAATTGAATTTGCAGAACAATCAATCATTAGATAGATGCAGAAAAAATAATTGACAAAATTCCTTTATTCAATCATGATATAGGTATAGAGTAAGAAAAATAATGCACCTATGTCTAAAACCGAAATAAATGAGCTTCTTAAAAAAGCCTTGTTTTTAGAAACGCATGAACGCACGGCTTTTTTAGATCAAATAGAAGAGAGTGAACTCAAACAAAAAATCGCTCTGTTATTAAATGACGATACGGAATTAACTCAGTTTATATTAAAAACCTCTCACGGAGCTCAACCCTTATCCACTCTTCAGATTAAAGATTTAAAAGCAGGGGATAAGATTAATCAGTTTATTATCATCAAACTCATTGCCAAAGGTGGCATGGGTTCGGTTTACATGGCCTATGATGAAAAGCTCAAACGCAATGTAGCCATTAAAACCATTCGTTCGGAATACATCAAAAACAAAGCAACTCAAAATAGATTTAAGCAAGAAGCACAAATTTTATCACTAATCAATCACCCATCTATTTGCCAAATTTATGATTATATTGACTACGAAGATGGCGATATGTTGGTGCTTGAATTGGTTGATGGTAGCACATTAAACGATATTCATTTATCGGACCAAGAAAAACTAAACGTTTTTATTCAAATTGCCTCCGCACTTGAAGTGGCGCATAAAAAAAATATCATTCATCGTGATTTAAAGCCAGATAACATCATGTACACAGCCGATAAGGAAATCAAAATATTAGATTTCGGCATTGCAAAATCAACAGTGCTGGAAAATCCTGGTATTCATTCAGAAGAATCCAAATCAACAAGCAATGAAAAGCCCATAACAAAAATGGGCACTTTGATGGGAACCTTATTGTACATGAGTCCAGAACAAGCCCAAGGTAAGGAAGTCACCAAGGCTAGTGATATTTATTCTTTTGGAATAATAATGCAAGAAATTTTAACAGGTGCGACAGTTTATGATTTAACCGGTATCAAAGAGTTAAAAAAACAAGTGATACTAGCCGAAACAACTCACAGTGAATTGTTGCCAAAAAGCTATCAATCATTAATAGCCGCAATGACTCAACGAGACTCAGAAAATAGACCCAGAGCTACTGAAGTAGTTAAAGCGTTAAAAGACATTAAAGAAATCCCCAAACGTCGACTAAAGAAAATGGCCTTATTTGCTGTTATCTCTTTATCAGTTCTGGGGTTCAGTAAATATACCTATGACTTGAATTTACAAAAAAATGCAGCAGAAACCGCTAAAATTGTCGCAGAACAAGCCAAAGACAAAGCAGAGAATGCTAAAAATGAAGCCGAACAGGTAGCAGAGTTTTTAAGTAGCTTGTTTGATCAATCTAATCCCTACACAAACAATGGTAATCCTTTAACTGCTAGAGAAATGTTGGATGAAGGTGCGAGTCGCATTGATTCAGAACTTAATGAACAGCCTGGAGTGTTAATAAAATTAAAAATGGTTATTGGCAAAGTGTATTCTAAACTAGGCTTGTTTCCAAAAGCAAAATTACAGTTTGAAAGTGCTGAACAAATATACCATTCAAATAATTTACAAGATGTTGAATTGTTAATGGAGATACTGCGCTATCAAGCATTAATAGAGATGGAAACTAGCAATCTAAATAAGGCAGTGCAATTACAACAAAAAGGATTGGCTTTAGCAGAGAAAAATGGTTTGACTAGCACTGAATCTTACTTAGACATGAAATATAGCTTGGGTGTTACCCAATCAAAAAGAGGGGAATTTAAAATAGCAAAAGACACATACGATGAATTGTTATCCATTTATCAAGAGGATAAAGAAAGTAATAAATATAACATCATCCAACTCTATAACTCATTGGGTATGATAGATTGGCATTTAAAAAAATTAGAAAGTGCAGAAACTCTTGTTACCAAAGCCTTGATGATGTTTTCTGAGGATGATGTGAAAGGACTGGAGATTAAAATTACGGTATTGAATAATTTAATCAACATCTCAACTGGAGCAGGTAAGCATCAACAAGCCATTGAATATGGATTGCAGTCGTTACAGCTTAGAGAAAAAATTCTTCCCAAAAATCATCCTGACATAGCTCTTAATTATGACAATCTTGCCATTGCTTATTGCAAAGATAAACAGATAAAAAAATGCAAAGAATTAAATCAACAAGCCTTAGAAATATATGCTAAAAGTGTAGGAAAAAATCACATAGACTATGCACTTACTCTTGCCAATAGAGCAGCGATAATGAGCTTGGATGGAGATTACTCAGGCTCTGTAGCTGCATTGAGCGAAACAGTCAATACTTTAAAAAACCTGCATCAACAAGACCACTATGATACCGCTTATTATCTGACCAGTTTAGGTCAAGTCTATTACTATACCGATGATTTAAAAAATGCGATAAAATACCTTGAAGAATCAAAAAACATGTACCAACGATTAGGAAACCCTGTATTGTACGATGTACTAGATACCTTGAGCAAGTTGGCTCGTGCCTATGAAAAAGACCATAATACAGATGCTGCCATCAAGATTTATACCGAAAAACTACAGCTACTCTTAGAAGAGAATCAAGATAAAAAAGCCATAGCCGAAACCCAAAATAAATTAAAACAACTAAAGGGGGGGGGTAATATCACAACAGTAGAGTGATTTTTTACAATGTTTTATCCCATAAACAATGTTTGCCCAAAAAACCATTGGTTAAGGAACTTATTTAGAAACTTTATTCTTAATCGCAATCAGAATAGCCAATACAAAGAAAGCACCAGGCGGTAGGATGGCTATTAAAAAACCGTGGTAGTCTTCGAAAATTTGCCATTGTATGACCTTGCCAAATTCACCAAACAACAGGTGAGCCTGATTGAATAAACTGCCATTACCAAGGATTTCACGGATAGCTCCGATAACAACGAGAACCAATGCAAATCCTAATCCAGTAAAAAATCCGTCTTTTATGGCAAGCCAGATAGTGTTTTTGGAAGCAAAACTTTCGGCGCGTGCCATGATGATGCAGTTGGTGACAATAAGCGGAATGAAAATACCCAAAATCAAATACAATTCATGGAAATAAGCATTCATAAACATTTCTAATGCCGTTACCACACTAGCGATAATAAGCACAAACAGAGAAATGCGTATTTCTTTGCTAATAATTGGCTTGATGCCCGATACCAAAGCATTAGTTAACACAAGGGTAAAGACAGTGGCAATGGCAAGCCCAAGTGCGTTCACCACCGAATTGGAAACTGCCAATAAAGGGCATAATCCCAATAATTGCACCAGTGCTGCGTTATCATCAATTAGTCTTTTGCGTATAAATCCACTCATTTGATTGCGTCCTCTTTATGTGTGGTTATTAAAAACTCGTGTTGAAATTCTAAGGCATGCTTAATCGCTTCGACAACCGCACGTGGTGTTATGGTTGCACCAGTAATTTGGTCAAACTGCCCACCATCGCGTTTGACTTTCCAGTTTTTTAAGCCAACTTTTTTTAGTGATAGACTTGGAAATTGTTTAAGCCAATCGCTTTTGTTGGCTTGGATTAAATCACCAAGTCCTGGTGTTTCGTGTTGTTCTAAAATTTTGACAGCGGTTATTTCGCCGTTGTTTTTAATTCCTACCATTAAATCAATATCGCCAGAATAACCATTTCGCGCGGTGACTGGCACTGCAATAACGGTTGTTTTACCGTTTAATTTGCCAACATACAAAGCTTGTTCGTTACGGTGCCCAAGTTGTTCAGGGTGATTGATTAATAAGCTGTCTTGGGTTAAATCATTGTCGTGTAACTCATCAGGAATTAACTCTTTTAAGCTTTCTAATAACAACATTTTCTTTTGCTGAGCTATTTTGTCGTGTGTTGCTTTTTCACTAAAAACCAAGAGACCACTGGTGAAAAATGTCACTAAGGCTAAAATAAGAGGGATTTTAATAAAAGGACTCATTTATTTTCTTGCCCAAATGCTTTAGGAATAGTCAAACGGTCAATTAATGGTGCGGACATGTTCATAATTAACACTCCAAATGCTACGCCGTCTGGGAAGTTACCAAATTCTCGAATCAATAAAGTCATAATAGCCACTCCTGCACCAAAGATTAGTTGACCTTTGTGTGAGGAGCAACCTGAGGTAGGGTCGGTGGCAATAAAAAAGGCCCCAAGCATCAGCCCGCCAGAAAAGAGGTGTTGCAGTGGACCAATAAAATGATCTGCATCAAATAAATAGAAGGGCAATGAAAAAGCAATGGTTGTTAAGATAACCGCAGTTGGTACTCGCCAAGTAATGATTTTTTTATAGATGAGGAAAACTCCTCCAATAAAATACATATTGGCAACCCATTCCCAACCTAAGCCACCAAAATCGCCAAAGACAATACCCTTTGTGATTTCGCTCATCATTTTGTCTTGCGAAATGCCTGTTTTTATTAAATCCAAGGGTGTGGCTTGGGTTAAAGTGTCAAATTCAATTGCGGTAGGGAACTGCCCTAAAAATATGGCATGCAGATTTTCCACAAAACTCATGGCATAAGGGCTAATAGAATGCGGAGGTAACCAGATGCTCATGGCTTGTGGGAAGGAAATCAAAACCACAGCAAAGCCTAACATCGCTGGATTAAATATATTTTGTCCGAGTCCGCCAAATAAATGTTTTGCCACCACAATGGCAAAAAACATGCCAATAAAGCTTA
Source organism: Lysobacterales bacterium (assembly GCA_026990095.1). Taxonomy (GTDB): domain Bacteria; phylum Pseudomonadota; class Gammaproteobacteria; order Xanthomonadales; family Marinicellaceae; genus NORP309. Next base: position 31 of record JALSIL010000522.1, on the reverse strand, counting down.
TCCACCACGGAGCAACGGGTGATATACATAA
>JALSIL010000521.1 GCA_026990095.1 Lysobacterales bacterium | reverse complement strand
AACGGGACAGTAGTGCTTTACAATACAATACAGTTCAAATTTGCTAAAATTCATTCATTAACTATTAACCACAAAAAATATTATGACAATAATTACTCGATTTGCACCATCGCCAACAGGCTATTTACACGTTGGCGGTGCACGCACGGCACTTTTTTCCTATCTTTTTGCTCGTAAAAATAACGGCAAATTTATATTGCGTATCGAAGATACTGATCGAGAACGTTCGACTCAAGCATCTGTAGATGCCATTTTTGAGGGCATGAAATGGTTAGGTCTGGAACACGATGGCGAGGTGCCTTATCAAACCAAAAGATTTCCACAGTATAAAGTAAAGGTGCAGCAGTTATTAGATGAAGGCAAAGCTTATTATTGCACTTGCAGCAAAGAACGTTTGGAAGAAATGCGTGATGAGCAAATGAAAGCAGGAGGAAAACCACGCTATGATGGTAAATGCCGTGATTTGAATTTACCCTTTTCTGATGATGCTGTGGTTCGATTCCGTAATCCTCAAGAAGGTGAGGTGACTTTTGATGATTACGTGCGTGGTGTTATTACCACTTCAAATAAAGAATTAGATGACTTAATTATTGCTCGACCTGACGGCACGCCAACCTATAATTTTACCGTAGTCATTGATGATATTGACATGAATATTTCCCATGTTATTCGTGGTGATGATCACATTAATAACACGCCAAGACAAATTAATATCTATAAAGCCTTGGGTGCAGACTTGCCACGATTTGCTCATTTACCGATGATTTTGGGTGATGATGGTGCGCGTTTGTCTAAACGTCATGGTGCAGTAGGGGTGATGGAATACGCTAACAATGGTTATTTGCCCGAAGCGGTACTCAATTATCTGGTGCGTTTGGGTTGGTCTTATGAAGACAAAGAGTTGTTCACCAAAGACGAGATGATTGAATTGTTTGATTTGAAAAAAGTCAATAAAGCACCGTCGGCTTTTAACACGTCAAAACTCAATTGGATTAACCAACAATACATTCAACAAGCGGACTCACAACGTTTAGCTGATTTGATGAAAAAACGCCTTGATGTTATGGATGTTAATGTACCTGAATCAATTGATTTAGTTAAGGTAGTGGATATGTTTAAATCACGTGCTGTGACCATCAATGAAATGGCGGATTCGGCTTTGTTTTTGTTCAGTGACATTAAAGAGTATGAAGAAAAAGCGGTTAAAAAAGTTTTTAAACAATCGGCAATCAATCCTTTTGAAACCTTAATCAAAAAGATGTCAACCGTCGAAGATTGGGCAAATGCTAACTTGCATGAATTGATTGAAGATACGGTTAATGAACTTGAAGTTGGCTTTGGTAAAGTAGGGCAACCATTACGCGTAGCTTTAACAGGCTCTTCATCAGGGCCTGCTAATGACGAAATTATGCAGGTGTTAGGTCAGCAAGAAAGCATTAAACGCACTGAAAATGCACTGGTGTTTTTAATCAATAAGTTAAAAGCTCAAGGAATAATCTAATTAATA
>JALSIL010000520.1 GCA_026990095.1 Lysobacterales bacterium | reverse complement strand
CCGTCATCCAATAGTCCAATAGCGGCAGTGACTTGTTGTGGTTGGGCATTAATGACTTGGGCGATGATTTGTGCGTGATTCATAGTGTTTATTAATTTTCAAAGAGGGTAAATTATAATTAATCCAAGACGGGATTAGTAGAATAAGTTTTAAACAAGATGATTATTCTCACGCAAAGGCACAGCAATCATAGCGAAAGATTAAAACAATTTTTCTCGCTTAACCTAAAGATGACATTAAGTTACGTAAATTTACACAAATGCATTTGCTTTTTCAACACGCCTTCGTGCTGTTGTGCCTTAATTGTTCAATTTATTGGGTGTTATTTTATTCTTTCAAAACTCTGAGGATACAAGTCCTCATCATCTCTTCTAAACACTTTGTCTGGGTATTTATGGTCTTCAAATAACTTTAAATTTACTTTGAGTCTCTTTAGGTTTTCACTGTTTTCAATACCCTCACCTTGATTTTTCAAAAGCTCTTGGAATATTGCTTGTGCTTGATAATCGATAGCTAAATCAAAATTGTTATTTTTTGCTTCAATTAGAGCCAGCACTTCAACAATTACAGGGTCCTGAGAAATATTGTACATATTCCTTGCTGCATTTAATGCATCTTCTTGCATCCCATCGCTTACATCGCATTCTACAGAAATCTTTACAAAAGTTAGTAATATAGAAAAATCTTTTGGCAAGAGTGCAACACTTCTATATATCTCTTTCTCTGCTTCTGCGCAATCTTGTAAATAAGCATATATTGCTGCTTTTTTCTGAACAACGTATGCATTGTTCGGGTCAAGCTTTTCTGCTTTTTTTAATTCAACTAATGCTTTTTTATAGCTCCCTTTTCTCATTAAAGCAGAAGCCAGTGTAATGCGTGCTTTTCTGTAATTAACATCTTGGCTTAAAACCTTATTATACCAATAAATTGCCTTATCATTGTTGCCAAGTATTTCCTCTATTACTCCAATGCTGTATTTTAAATTTGGGTCTTTTTCATTTTTTACAATGACTTTCTCTAAAACTTGAGTTGCTTGTTTTGCCCGTTTAGTTGCAACATAAATATTTGCCAGTGTTACATACGGGTAAGGGGACTCCTTGTCATATTTTATTGCTTTCAATGCTAACTTTTCTGAGTTTACGAAATCCTTAGCCATATAAGCTCGCACAGCTTTAACATTGTAATATGACGCACTTCTTGATTCATTAAGCATATGCATTATCAAAGGGTCATACATTTGTGCTTGTAATTTTCCTTTTATTTTATTAAACCTACCAGCTTCCTCAACTTCTCCTAAAGACGCGTATGCTTGCGATAAAAGAAAATTTATCTGATTTGCTGCTGGTTGTAGGGCGATTGCTTTTTTATAATTTTCAATAGCCCCTTTTGCATCTCCCTCTTGAAAAAGAACCTGTCCAAATCCAACTAATGCCCGAGGAAAGTCACTTTGCTTGTTTAGTACTTCTTTAAAAGCAGTTTTTGCCTTAAGCAACTCCCCTTGTTGAAGGTAAATTTCGGCCAAGTAAACTTTGGTTGACAAATAACCGTCATTATATTTCCATGATTCAATAAAATTTTCCTCTGCTTTTTCAAAGTCTCCATTAGACTTATAAGCCATCGCAAGAAGGTAGTACCATTTTGAATTTTTTGGTGAATTATCGATGGCTTTTTTATAAAGGCTAATTGCCACATCAGTAAAGTCGTGTGCATGATAAAACTGAGCTAACTTACCATATTTTTCTGCTAACTTATTTCCAGTTAGCTTCTTTAACGCTTCCTTAAGTTCACTTTTAAGTTCTTCACTCCTTTGTTTAATAACCTCTTTTGAGTTGGACATGTCTGGATACCTCACCACATCCACTGCATTCGCATTAGAGAACATGATTAATGTAATAAACAATCGAAATAAATTCCAAAAAACTTGCATTACCGATTTCTTCATTTTTTCGATTCTATTGTGTGGTATTCGTTTATTGTAACCCGCTCTAACTTTGTGGTTGTCCCATCAGACCATGTAATGCTGATATTGACTTTTAATTGACTATCTCCCAATCCAAAAATTAATCTATCGTCATGTGATGAAGCATACCCTCCATCTGTTTTAACCTTTCTAATGTATTTTTTCTTACCCTGCCATAGAGTTACCACTGCTCCTAAGTCGACTCTATTTAAGTTTGAATTAACCAATTTAAAACCAACCCAGTTATTGCTGTTGCTGGACTCATTTATGTAAAAGTGTGGTATATCATTATTATTTGAGACAACAATATCCAGGTCTCCATCATTATCTAAGTCACCAAAAGCCGCTCCTCTACTTACACTTTGCCTTAAGAAACCGGCTCCTTGGCTTTTTGAAACTTCTTTATATTTTCCTTTTCCTATATTTTCCCAAATCTGATTAGGTTGCTTAAAAGGAAAAACTTCACCTTTTCTAATTTGTGCTTTAATTTTTGCAACAGCTCCATTTGCACTAAACAAATCTAACAAGCCATCATTATTATAGTCAAACCACAATGTGCCAAAACCAGTTGATGTATAGCTACTGGAACCCAACTTCATCATAACTGATAAATCAGTAAACCACCCCTTGCCATTATTAACATACAAGGTATTTGTTTGACGATTTAAATGTGTCATGAACAAATCAATGTCTCCATCGTTGTCATAATCTGCCGCATCAACCCCCATACTTGCCTCGGGTTCGCCGTTCATATTAACTGCAATTCCGCTTTCCATACCTAATTCGACAAATTCATCTGAGCCTTTATTTACCCAAAAGTGATTCTCAACCCCATCATTGGCCACATAAAAATCCACTCGTCCATCGTTGTTAAAATCCTCTGAAACTACTCCCAATCCTGGAGATTCATATTTTTTTAATCCTGCTTTATATTGAATATTTTGAAAATTAAATTCACCTTTATTAACATACAAATCATCTGACTGACCTTGGTAACCCTGTGGAGAACAATAATCTGGAGAACCATCATAAGCCTTACATCTTTTCACAAATTCACCGATTGGATAATTGACGTAATTAGCCACATAAACATCCAACAAACCATCCTTGTTTAGGTCTGCTATTGAGGCACTTACACTCCAACTGGAATCTTTTTTAATGCTTTGGGATTTTGACGTAAATGTTCCATCACCATTATTCATTAATATTTCATTTGGTCCATAATTAACAATAAACAAGTCCACATAACCATCATTATTTAAATCACCCGTTACCACCCCCATTCCATAACCAGCTGATTGTATCTTCGCCTCCTTTGTAACATCCACAAATACGGGGTGATTCGGTTTTTTTGTATCATTCCTATACAGTCTATCACTAAACGTTTTATTTTTATTCCCTGTTAATTGACCACTTTGAACAAAATATATATCCATATCTCCGTCATTATCATAATCAAAAACCGCAACACCACTGCCTATGATTTCAGGCATAAGAAATTTTCCTGACATTCCATTCACATGCATAAAATCTATTCCTGATTGTTTAATTTTATCAACAAATTGAGCTTGAGTAATGGTGCTCACAATAAAACAAGTCAACATTATTAATAGTTGTTTTTTCATAGATATATCCTAAATTCGATTAAATCACCAATTTGGATGACATAATATTATCTATCCTATATTATTTCTACTTTTTTTTCAATCAAGGGTCTTTCTATTGCAGAGCTTGTCTATTAGAGACCTTTGCGTAACTATATGGCGAAAGAAAAAATAGAGAAAATTTGCCAGATTGAGTTAAAATTTGAAGGTAATAACCAGTTATTGGCGAGATTTTTAGCGAAAAGCTGGTGAATTTAATCATTTTTTACTCGTCACTATAGTTATGCAAAGGTCTCTATTAAACAAAAAGAAAAATATTGCAGTATACAGACTATAAAAGTATTATGGGCGAAAGAAAGAAACACTTGGAATGTTTTTTCACGCAAACCGCGAAACGGTAAGCATCAAGACTGTTTGAAGTAAAAGTAGCGAAATTTAGACCATTTTTAATCACCATCAGAGTACTTTCACAGTCTGTATAGGGCCTTGCCTCATCTTTAAGCAAGATTTACGTGTTGTACTTTATAATTACATCAAACAGATAAAATATGCAAAACATCATCTTAAACCTCAGAAACAAAAACTTTCAAAAAGCAGCTCTTTTATGCCGTGAAGCTTTAAAGCACAGCAACCACCCTCAACTCTCTTTGTTTCTGGCCATTGCATTAGGCGAGCTTGGTAAGATAAAGGAATCTTCGCTAATCTTTAACAAACTCTCAAAATCTTTTCCTCATAACAGCGATATTTTTTATAATCATGCCTTAGTTCTGGAAAAAAACCAAAAATTCAACCTCGCTCTAAACTCCTATAATTCATGCCTGAGATTAAATCCAACTCACATGGGTTGCTTAACTAACTTAGCCAATCTAAACCTAAAGTTAAAAAAAATAAACAGGGCAATAAGGCTTTTTGACAAAATTCAAAAACTTTCTAGTGGAAAAATAGCCAACTTGAGGCTGTCTAATTGTTATATATTACTCAACGATATCGACACTTCATTGAGTTATTTTAAAAATGCTATTCGCAACAATACACATTCGTTGGATGTGATACTCAATTTTTTATTTGACTTATCGCAGAACACCAACCCCATTCATACAATATCTTTTTGTAAAGTCGCATTAAGTCAATACAATAACAACTTAAATATCAACAGCCTAATTGGAGAGTGTTACCTAAAAATTCAAGAAGCAAAAAATGCAATTCCATTCTTAAAAAAAGCTTGTAAAAGCAAGCCAAAACAAACTGACTTATATTACAACCTTATATCTGCCTATTCCATGTTGGGGAAACCTAAGAAAATTAAAAAGTACTCAAAAATTCTTATCAAAACAAAATCTCTAAATTCATTTGTGTTTGTTGCAACCATCTATGAAAAATTGTTTAAACTAAAGAAATCATCAAGCTTCGTACAAAATGGACTGAAACTGTTTCCTGAGAGTGATCAACTTCTATATTTACAGGCCAAAATACTAAAGCATAAAAAACAATACAACCAAGCTTTTCACTGCATAAACAAGGCGATAGATAATCAATCTCAAATGGATATATCTCAATTGTTATTTGAGAAGTCACATATACATGACAAACTTAAACAATATAACAAAGCCTGGAGTGTAGCATTAAATGCAAACCAAACTCGATTAGCGAATTGGCAAAAAATACATCAATCGCCAAATCAGTACCTTTATACCTGCCAGCAAATTTGCACAAGTTTCAAAGCAAACAATACCATCACAGTGAGTAAGTTAGCACCTGCAAAAAAAGAACACCAAAATAAAATTATATTTATACTGGGATTTATGCGTTCAGGAACAACATTGTTAGATAGTATATTGTCCTCTTATGATAACTCAATCATTTTGGAAGAGCTTCCAATAATTAGTGATTTATTTAATAGCTTAAAACTTAAGTCACCTAATAAATTCTGTGAACAAATATTAAACTTATCACAGTCCGAAATTCAAAAGCTTAGGAGAGATTATTTTAACGCAATTAACAAGTACATGACACTCAAGAAAAACACAGTGATTGTTGATAAGTCTCCAATAAACACTTCACTGGTAGCGTTTATCTACACTCTTTTTCCCGAATCAAAGATAATATTCTCGCAAAGACACCCTCTTGATGTGTGTACAAGCTGCTTTTTTCAAGACTTTAAATTCAATAGCTTTATGACAAATATGGTCGATATTGTTAGTATTGCAAAAACCTACGATGCTATGTTAAGTGTTTGGAAAAAATCTATAACTTTTTTTAATATTGAATTCAAGTATCAATCTTATGAAAGCCTAGTTAGTTCATTTGAACAGCAAAGCAAAGAATTATTTGCTTATCTCGAACTGCCTTGGAAAAAAAATGTTTTACATTTTCAGAAAAGCCTAAAAAAAAGAGGGGCTATTTCTACTCCTAGTTACAATCAAGTCAATCAACCTATTTATCAAACAGCTAAAAACAGGTATAAAAATTACCTGCCTTACCTTGGTGAAGCGATTGAGATTTTGCAGCCTTGGATTGATTATTTTGACTATGACGTTTAAATCTTGGTAAAGGATTGCTCTATTTTTTCTTTATTAGTGGTTTTTCGCATTTTGGGTAAACTGTTGATGAATTGTTTGCCGTAGGACTTAAAAATAATGCGTTTGTCGCAAATCACTAAGATGCCCTTATCAGTTTCGGAGCGAATGAGACGTCCCACTCCTTGCTTTAAGGTGATGATCGCTTTGGGCAGCTGATAATCAAAAAAAGCGTTGCCGCCATTTTCGACTATTTTATTAACTCGTGCTTGTAAAACTGGATCATCAGGGTGAGCAAAGGGCAGTTTGTCGATTATAACGCATGAAAGGTTATCACCTGCCACATCAACCCCTTCCCAAAAACTGGCAGCACCCAATAAAACACCATTGCCTGAGTCGCTAAAATCTGCCAATAACTGATGGCGCGAGCCTTGCCCTTGAACAAACAAAGGTTTATCCAATTTGTCTTGAAAAAATTCGGCTGCTTTATTTAACGCTCGGTGACTGGTGAATAAAAAGAAGATACCACCTTTGGTCTGCTTTATCATCGGCAATAGGTGTTCGCATATTGCTTGAGTAAAGTTAAAATCATTGGCATCTGGCACTTCTTTTGGCACGTAAATCAGGGCGTTGTTTTCGTAATCAAAAGGACTATCAACCAGCATGGTTTCGCTGTCGATAAAACCTGTTTCCTTTTTATAATGCCCAAAAGATTGATTGACTGCCAATGTCGCAGAAGTAAGTATCCATGCGGCTTTATTTTCGCTGCGGAACTCTGTTAGTGGGTCCGAAATATCTAACGGCGTTTTGTGAAAAATAAAATATTTGTTGCGGTTTTCGTACCAATAAATAAAGTCTGCACTTAATTTGCCTAAAATTTCACCCATAAACACAACTAACGCCTCTGCTCGCATAAAGCATGACTCTAGCCCCTTGGTTGAGGCGGCCAATGGCTTTAATACTTCGGCTAATTCTTGCAAAGAATTTTGCAACAATTCAAGGTGTTCGGTATTGGCTTTTTTTTCCAATAAAGAAACCAATGTATCGGTATCTTTGACTTCTGCAAATTGCAGGTAAATATCCCGCAAGGATTGTTCAACGCCCTTATGCTCTATTGTAATTGCGGCAAATGCACCAGCAACTTCCCCTGCTTCTTTGGCACAGTCATTGAGTAAATCTTGGCACTGATAGGATGAAAAAGATTGACTAAAAAATTTCGAGGCTATTTCTGGAACTTGATGAGCCTCATCCAAAATAATAACTTCTGCATCGGGTAACAACTCACCAAAACCTTCCTGCTTTAACGCCATGTCGGCAAAAAGCAAATGGTGATTAACCACTAAAATATCAGCATCCATAGCCTGTCGCCGAGCTTTCATAACCAAACATTCGGTATAACTGGGGCACTCTGTACTTAAGCAATTATCAGCATTAGAGGTGACATGTCGCCAAATTGAGTCGTTTTCTGCCACGTTTTCTAGCTCAGCTTTATCACCAACTTTAGTTTTGTGTGACCATTTTTCTATAATATGCAATGGAATTGCTAAGTCTGGGTTGTGAGCAATACGTGAATGCAATGCACTGTACATGCGGTGATGGCACAAATAATTTGAACGTCCTTTAAGTAAGCGAATTTTGGGCTTCAGTTCCATGATTTCTAACACTTTGGGCAAATCACGGTAAAATAACTGTTCTTGTAAGTTTTTTGTTCCAGTAGAAACTATGGTTTTTTTATTCTTTAAAATGGCAGGAACCAAATAAGCAAAGGTCTTGCCAGTGCCAGTGCCAGCCTCAGCAATAAGCGTGCCATTGTCTTGTATGGTTTGCTCAATTTTTTCTGCCAATTCCACTTGCACTTGGCGGGTTTTAAAGTTTTTAAATTTTTTAGCGAAAACTCCCTCTTCACCTAAGACATCAACTACACTCATGGGTTAAAATCTATTGGGCGCTTTAACAACGCAGCGTTCTTTATTTTCCAGTGCCATCGCCTGGCTAGCCTCATCACTTAAAATATCAGCTGCTAGCGCCAGTATTCTCCATGATTTTTCGCAAATTTTGCCTTTTGCAGGTGAATTTTGAGTGGAAATAGTGGCCCAATAGTAAGCATGTTGGGCATCACCTTGGTGCAGGTTGATTTCCGCCATTAATTGCGTTACTTCGGGTGCATTTGGTTGAATTCGGTAAGCGCGTTGTAATTGCGACAAGGCCTTTTGAAAGTGATTTTGTTCGAAATTTTGTTGAGCCAATGCGAACAAACTCTTCACCGCATCATTCATCAACGGCACCGTTTCAATAACGGATTTTTCTTGATTGGGAGGGTTAATTCTTTGGTCGATTGAACTGTCTTTAACCTCAGCAGGTTGCCCTTTACGTCCAGAGAATATCTGACAAGAACTCAACAATAGAATCAATAAAAAAAAAGAATAGCGCAAAAAAGCTCTCAAAGATTTAGAAAACACGAATTTTAACAGATGTCACCATTGATTACAGAATTTTATGCATGACAATGGCGTGTTCGCGTCCTTTGGGCTTTTTATAATAGTTTTTGCGCAAACCAATTTGTATAAAGCCAAAAGATTGGTATAAGGCTTGAGCCACAGGACTTGATTCTCTAACTTCTAACAAAAACACTTTAGTGCGATTGTAAATACAAATATTTTCTAAATATTTCAACAATTTCCGTCCATAACCCATGCCCTGATATTCCGAGTCAATGCACATATTAAGCAAATGAGCCTCATCCAAAGCCGTCATAACAATACCAAAACCAATAATATTTTTGTCTTTTTTTAAAATAATGGTGTGATAATCCGATTGAATGCAATCACGCATAACTGATTTTGACCAGCCAATGGGATAGCTTTTCTTCTCAATTTGCATTACCGCATCTAAATCCGACAATCTCATGGGCTCAAAAGACAGTTTTGTCATTTCCTTGCTATATCTCTGTTAAAAACTAGCCTATAATACCCGAAATACAGTAATAAATAAATCTTATGTCACAAGCCATTCCAAACGAAGCAACCGAAAAAGAGATTCAAGTTCTCAACGCTGCACTCGATGACAATCGTTTGCACGAAGTTGAGCGCATGATTAACTCGTTGCCAGCTTCTGAAATTGCTTTTTTTCTTGAGTCTTTGCCCAAAACCAAACGCCTTAAGGTTTGGGATTTGGTTGATTCAGAACACAGTGGTGAAATCCTTGTTCATCTGCACGATGAAGTCCGTAATGACTTTATCGCACAAATGGAAAATCATGAGTTGGTGGATGCCACATCCGACTTAGAACTGGACGATTTAGCCGATATTATTGAAGATTTACCCAAAGAAGTTACCGATGAATTGCTTCTTTCCATGGATAAAAATAACCGCGAACTACTTAAACGCGCCTTATCTTATCCTGAAAATTCTGCAGGTGGGTTGATGAATCCCGATGTCATTACCATACGCCCTGATGTCACCATTGATGTTATTTTACGCTATTTGCGCATGCGGGGGAAATTGCCCAATCCACTAGGAGATTTATTTGCGGTTGGTCGTGATGGCCATTACCGTGGACGCCTTGATGTTAACGATTTATTGCTCAAAGACCCCAACACCAAAGTCTCAGACATTCTTGATTTAAAATCACCTGCCATATTAGCCACCACACCTGCCAGTGAAGTGGCACAAGATTTTGAGCACCACGATTGGATTTCTGCTCCAGTGGTTGATGAACAAAACACACTCATTGGGCGCATTACAGTTGATGATATTGTTGATGTCATACGTGATGAATCCGAACAAACCGTTATGCGTATGGCAGGTCTTGATGAAGAAGATGATATGTTTGCACCCGTTCTTATTTCATCTAAAAGGCGAGCCGTATGGCTTGGTATCAACTTATTAACGGCATTAGCAGCGGCTTATACCATTGGCTTTTTTGCCGACACCTTAGAACACGTTGTGGCACTGGCAATCTTAATGCCTGTTGTTGCCTCTATGGGGGGAATTGCAGGTTCACAAACCTTAACCCTTATGATACGAGGCATGGCAACTGGACAAGTTGGCTTAGGAAATGCCAAAAGTTTGCTCTCACGTGAATTTTTCATCAGCATATTTAACAGTTTTATCTGGGCAATTGTCTTATCTGTTATCACATTTTTATGGTTTAAAGACTGGGATATCGGCTTAGTTATCGCCATGGCACTAACCATAAATCTTATCGCTGGGGCAATTGCAGGTGTTGTTGTGCCCTTGATTTTAAGACGTTTATCCATTGATCCAGCCATAGCAGGCGGTGTGGTGTTAACAACCGTTACCGATATTGTTGGTTATGTCTCCTTTTTAGGCTTGGGTTCTGCATTTTTGGTGCATTAAGATTAAAGCAACCAACTAATCGGCTTTAATCGCTGCCTTTTCTAATACCCTAATGGCTCTTCACCGCTTATGTGAGTAAAAAAAGGATACGAGTTCAAACTTAACTCGTTGTATTATAAGGTTTCTAACAACTTTATAAGCAGAAGAATAAATGAGCACAAGTATCCCCAAACATATTTTAGGAATAAACACCCAAGTAGTCAACACAATTCAACAGCAAGAATCGGGTAAAATAATCATTATCTGTAACCG
>JALSIL010000519.1 GCA_026990095.1 Lysobacterales bacterium | reverse complement strand
TCGAGATCATGTTATGAAAATTGTTCAAAAACTCTCTAAATCGGGGCTTATTTATGCCATTCGAGGAAAACAAGGCGGTATTCGACTCGGCCGACCAGCGGATGAAATTATCATTGCCGATGTCATCTCCTTAATGGAGGTCACCTTAATGCCTGTTAATTGTAAACAACCGTCGTGCAGCATTCAACAAGGCTGTAAACTGGCCGATATTTTATTTGAAGCACAAGATAAATACCTATCTCACTTAAAACAATATACGCTTGCCGATTTAATTCCTAAAAATAGCCAAACTGTACAGCTGATTAACGCGATGTTTTTAAAAAATACACCCTAAAAACAAAAAAGGCTCTGCATTGTTATTTATGCAGAGCCTTTTGAATAAAACACACTAATCACATACGATTATTTTGCGTTCTTCTCCAAAACAAACTGAGTTAAAAGCTCTAACTTCTCACCTTTAATATTTGGAAAAGCGGGCATGCCCATAGTGCCTTCTGCAATCATTTTTTGTACATAACCAGCATTGGTCTCTTCTGGCGTCATTTGCCAATGAAAAAATTCACCACTGTGACAGCTTGCACATGCCGCAATATACATATTTTCGCCCGTCGCATCGGCCTTTGGCGTGTAGTCATTAGTTCCTGAACATGCCGCTAAAAATGCTGAACTCGCGATAATAAAGCCTAATTTCTTATACATGGTTGTACCCTTTTAATTGATTAAAAACAAGTTTCTAAAATTCTTGCCTCATACTACGTACCTTTTAATAAATTAACAAGGGAGCAACCTTTTTTTTCTCTCTTCAAAAGACCGTTAAAAAAACATCACCTCACTGTCACACCAACGTCAAACTTGTCCTGCATACTGAAAAGTCTTTATTCCAAAGGATAAATACGATGCTTGATATTGAGAAAAGCCTGTTCAAAAAAAATCCTAAATTGGCCGATAAAGTAGGGGCTAAAACGGTCGTAAAGTGTCTGAAATTGATTACGCATGAAGCTGAAATTAATAATTTCATTCTCCAAAATAAGCACTTAAAAGGGTTCTCTTTTTTAGATCAAGTCTTAAGCCATTTTCATTTTAGCTATAAAATAAATGCACACGCGTTAAATCGCATTCCTGCTGAGGGTCGTCTGTTAATTGTTGCTAATCACCCTATCGGCTCTTTAGATGGCTTAGCCTTACTCAAAATGGTCAGCAGCATTCGACCTGATGTTCGTATTGTCGCAAGTGACCTTCTTAACCACATTGACCCACTCAAGTCGCTGTTTTTATCGGTCGATAACTCAACCGAAAAGCCTTCACATAAAAGCCAGCTTAAGGCGATTCAACAGGCACTTAAAAATGATGAAGCGGTGATTATTTTTCCCTCTGGTGAAGTCTCGCGAATTCGTCCAAATGGTGTACGTGACAGTAAATGGAAGACCGGATTTATTAAGTTGGCTCAAAAAAATGACTGCCCGATTCTTCCTATCTATATTGATGCTCGAAATTCAACCTTGTTCTACTGTTTATCT
>JALSIL010000518.1 GCA_026990095.1 Lysobacterales bacterium | reverse complement strand
TCACTGGAAAGAACCTTGATTAGAGGGTAATATGACCACTAATAAGAAATGAGCGGTCGGGTCGAATATACTCGGCTTTTAAAGGGCTTGAGCCGTATGCTGGGAAACTCGCAAGTACGGTTCTTAGAAGGGAAAGGGCTGTGAAGCCCTGACCTATCCGGTGGCGTTCAGAAAATGATCATAAATTAAAGGAGTTATTAAATTGGTAAATCAAGAAGACTTATACATCATGGATATAAATTCTCTTCATGAGGATCTGTATCGAATGGGTAACGCAGGATCACCTTCTTTTTCTGAACCAAGGGGGCTTAAAGATTGTTTTATCGTCGAGGTTGATGGAATAAAAATTGTTAAAGCTAATGGAAATGGTTTTTCAGCATTCAATTCAGTTACTTCTACAATGAAACGTAAAGGGAAAAATATATGGAAAATTAAAAAAGGGGCAAATCTTGGTGACTTAAGAATAGTCAAAGATATGAGGCCGGATCACAAAGGTCATTTTATGCTAGCCCCTATTCGAGATATGCCTTTTAAAAAATATCTTGGCATACTCGAGGAGTTTGGTGTCGATAAGTCTAAATGTGTAAAACTAACCCCTGCGGAGATAACCAATGCCTAATGCAACAAATTTTAAAGCTATAGTTTCTGAATGGAGAATAGTTCTTCAAGCCTTAGAAGCTCATAAGGCTAACCTTGATTCTAAAGTTGACTCCATCGAAGATGAAAACAAGCAAAATGAAATATATGATGACTTGGAACTGCTGGAAAGGCTTATTCCTGATTTTCAGTCACAATTTGATACAAACTTCAAGTAATTAAAAGTCCTAACCAAAAAATTCAGCTGACCATTTAAAGCGTCATGGTTTTTGCTATTCGCAAAAAGCCATGCCACTTTAAATGGCATCTGATTTTGGCGTTAGCTTTATATAAAAAGGAGCAACAAAAAAAAGGCACAATTGCTTTTGAAAATGCGCAAATGATGGATGCCTGTCAGGTTGCCAATAGTCCGGCACTGCGAAAGACTAGCCTTAAAAAGGCTCACCTGATGCAAAGACCTTAAAAACAAAATGCATCGTTTTTCAGAGGTAAGAAATGCAAGCAAAACTAGGGTGAGTCCTTTAAAAAAAAATGGCATACTCCTAAAGAGTCGATGGCCAAAGAAAATTCAATTTATCGCGAAGCTAACAATTACATTAACGGTTGAAAACCTGGAGCTAGCGTGTTTATAAAAACCTGTAATTTTCGTGGTCAAGAGTGTTATTTTAAATTCATCGCATAAGCCGGTTTCAAGTTATGCAAAACGTTAGAAAAATCAGATAACATAAAGACCTAAAAATAAGCGGTAACGTGTTTGTGAAAGGCGAGTAGCGATTGAAAGGCTTGCTAGCTTTCGAAAATATAAACTAAAAAGGTTTGTACAGTTTTTGCCAAACTTTAACGGTCTAAAATATAGAGTCAGTGGTAACAGAGTAATTTATACGCTGTGGTGGGTTTCTTTTAAAGTGATGAACCGTACAG
>JALSIL010000517.1 GCA_026990095.1 Lysobacterales bacterium | reverse complement strand
AATCTGGATTCCCGCATTCGTGAGGATGACAATCTGGATCAAATTTAAAGGAAAGCAGGTATGCCCATTTTAAAACAAATAAACAAGTCACTCGTGCCTATTAAGATTTACACCAATGACATCAATTCAAAAGCGATTGATCAGTTGGTTAATATTGCCAATTTACCGATTGTGCACCATCATGTGGCAGCGATGCCCGATGTGCATGTGGGAATTGGTGCAACCGTTGGTTCGGTTATTCCGACACTCAATGCCGTCATTCCCGCCGCTGTTGGCGTGGATATTGGTTGTGGCATGAATGCCGTGCGCACCAGTTTGAAAGCCAGTGATTTGCCAGATAATTTATACAGTATCAGGCGAAATATCGAAAAATTGATTCCTGTAGGTTTCAACTGGCACAGCCGTGCGGTGGTCAAATCATCAACCGTGAAGGCGCTTGATAAACCACTTGATGAAATTTTGTATAAGCATCCAAGCATTGCTAAGATGTTTCGCACTTTTCATCAAACATGGCACCGACAACTCGGCACTTTGGGTGGCGGCAACCACTTCGTTGAAATCTGTTTGGATGAAAACGATGAAGTGTGGATTATGCTGCACTCGGGTTCTCGTGGGGTTGGTAATGCCATTGGTCGTTATTTTATCAACTTGGCACAAAAAGATATGCAAAAACATCAGATTCATTTACCTGATAAAAATTTGGCTTATCTTAATGAAGGCACGCAGTATTTTGATGACTACGTACAAGCAGTTAACTGGGCGCAAGAATACGCCTGGATAAACCGCCGTGAGATGATGAAATTAGTGGTTAATGCCTTGCAAGCATCAAAGCTGCCAAAGTTCACCTTAACCAAAAAGGCAATAAACTGCCACCATAATTATATTTCTTATGAAAGCCATTATGGTCAAAAAGTTTATGTGACGCGTAAAGGTGCAATCAGTGCTCAGGTTGAAGAGTTGGGAATAATTCCTGGTTCCATGGGAGCCAAATCATTTATTGTCAGAGGCAAG
Source organism: Lysobacterales bacterium (assembly GCA_026990095.1). Classification (GTDB taxonomy): domain Bacteria; phylum Pseudomonadota; class Gammaproteobacteria; order Xanthomonadales; family Marinicellaceae; genus NORP309. Next base: position 511 of record JALSIL010000517.1, on the reverse strand, counting down.
GGTTCAAAAGCCTCGTTTTGTTCGTGTTCGCACGGTGCAGGACGAGCGATGAGCCGAACCCAAGCCAAAAAGCAATTTAACGCCCTTGATTTGCAAATGCAAACCAGTGGAGTTGAATGCCGCAAAGACAAAGGCGTAGTGGATGAAATCCCAAGTGCTTACAAAGACATTGATACAGTAATGAACAACCAACACGATTTGGTGTCTATAGAACACACGCTTAAACAAGTGGTGTGTGTAAAAGGCTAAATCATTTAACGATTAAACAGGAGAAAACCATGAAAAAGGTAAGAAACGTGGTCGCACGATTAGCCATTATGAAAAAAGGTGGCGTGCATGATAAGACCAACAAAGCCAAAAGAAGCGCACAAAAACAAAAGCTTCAAAAAAAAATAAGGACCAATAATTTTGGTCCTTATTCTTTTGTGTCCTGAAATTGTTAAGGTCCACTAAATATTAAACTTTATGCGTTGTTGAATTGTCGTCTTTTTCGCTATAGGCTTAAATTTAT
>JALSIL010000516.1 GCA_026990095.1 Lysobacterales bacterium | reverse complement strand
TCGCCTGCATAAAACGAAAAGCTGGCTTGCCATTAGCTTCGGCAATATCTTGAACAAATAAACGTTTGAACCCGTCGCCTTTTTCTTTTTGCTTTTCAAAAGCTTCCATCATGCGCTTTTCCCAGGCTTCGGGTTTGGTCGCCCGTGGCTTTAAACTGGTGCGGTGAATATCCCAACCCGATTTTTCGGATAATTCTTTGGCGATTAATGGCGCTTGTTCGTTACACACATTTATGGCAGCAATTGGACCACTTGATTTCATGGCTGCTTGTAATTTGCCTTTGAGCTCCCCCCCCAAAACCTTAACCATATCCTTACTGGCATCGGTGCGGTGTTCAATTTCCTTGTAACTGATGGTTTGTTGCCCGCAAGCGGATGCCAAAAGGACAGAACAAAAGATAAGTAAATATTTCATGGCTTTTAGATTAATACCCAAATCCCGATAGTGAAAACACGATTATAGCACAACCCCTTAGCACGCCTTGCAAACCAAGAAAATATCTTATCACCAATGAGGTGACTACGAATTTTATTGATTTGCTATACGCACCAATTGATTGCACTCTAATTCGCGTTTCACTATCGGCATTTGGGTAATATTAGAAAGTTCTAATTTTATTAATTTATAGGCAAGCCTGCAATCAAAAACGTTGTTTAACTGCTATACTCCACTAAAAGCAATAATATTTGACTACGTAAATCGCTTATTTGTAGGAATAATGCTATTAGATGTAAAGAATTTCCCAAAAACATAAAGCATTTTACCGATTTGCACATTTAAAAAAATCGCTACAATGGGCACCATGTTATTGCAATGACGCAATAACTTTTTATAAATCAAATGGAGAATTAACATGAACAAATTATTATTAACAGCCATCACCGCTTTAAGCTTATTCAGCCAATCGCTTTTTGCCGTGAATATCAACACAGCAGATGCCAGTGCAATTGCTCAAGAGCTCAATGGCGTTGGCACAAAAAAAGCCCAAGCCATAGTGAACTACCGTGAAACAAACGGACGTTTCAAAACAGTTGAGTCATTAACGCAAGTCAAAGGAATTGGACTAAAAACTGTTGAGAAAAATCGTGAAGTGATTGAATTAACGGGGAAATAAGGAAACAAAAGAAAAGGATATCGTTGAAAAGGATTTTTTAAAGCCAAGGAAGTCAAAGCCCATCAGTGAAAACTCATGGGCTTTTTTAATGGGCAAAAGCTATTCATCGCATCAAATCGACAACCCTACAAAAGCAGTAATCTCATGGTGGCTCAGAGGACAAGCTCAGAGGATAAGTTCCTAATTGCTGAGTCTATTAAAATAAGCCACGCAAAGGAGGTGCGGAGTGTCGCAGAATTTTAATGCTTTTATTCACAAAACCACTGTGATACGATAGAAAATCATGAAAAACACTAGAAATAAACACGAATTAACAATGATATATGGCACTAATGCATATATATTAAGTTGTTATGTTTCCTAGAATAAAGACATATGGATATCAAACAAAGAATTAATTGTGCCTCA
>JALSIL010000515.1 GCA_026990095.1 Lysobacterales bacterium | reverse complement strand
TTTTTAAATATTCATAACAAACCATAAAACATTGATTCCTTGATTGTTTCCATGTGCTTGTACTTTATGCTTTTGCGTCGCAGACACATAACGCCTTGCTAAGTGGCAAGCGGATTAAAACCGCAACCTTAAAAATAAGATAATACCCACGAAGCTACAGAACTAAAAAGGAAGCCCTAATTTAGCTTTGTCCATTTTAAGCAATTTGTTAGATTCTTTGAATCTTGAGATGGTTTTCAATAATCATTTTCCCATGAAAAACACCCAAAATAGCGATGTTTTCTTGGTTTAAAATCTCATAAGCTATTCGATAGTGCCCATACAGAATAATACGAATTTTTCTTTTTGACTCGTGTTCAAATGAATAACCAATTTCAGGAAAACTCCTCAATATTTGAGCTTTATCATAAATTCCGTTTACTACATTTTTTGCAGCTATGGGATTTTCTATAGCAATGTATTCGTGAATTTCTTTTAGCCATTTTTTTGCTTCATCAGTCCACTCAATATTTACCATGAAGTTATAGTGTCTTTCATTTCTTTATTAGAGATTGTTTTACCAGAGTCTACATCCGATAGACCAGCATCAATCATTTTTTTAAGTGCTAATTCCTCTAACAATTCGTCATAAGAGCTATCATCAGGTTGTTGTTCCAAAGTATTTAAAAATGCTTCTTTTGCAGTTGCCATAGTTATCACCATAATTGCTTATATTAGCAGTATACTTTGTTCTGCGTGATTTTTAAATATTTACGCTATCCAAAACTGCCACCATTTTTTGAGCTTTTGTGCTGAAGCCATAGTTTTTATGATACTCAAGGTGGCTTCACAATCACCTAAAGCAGTATGGTCACCTCCTTGGAGCTTTTGCCATTTGTGCGTTCCTGTTTGTGGGTTTATTTCACCTACAAATTGAGAATAAATTTCCATAGCGCAAAACCACTCACCAACTGGAGCATAACCATTATTAGTATTTTTTACTGACTGTGCATAGAGTCTTGCATCAAATTTAGCGTTGTAGGCAATAATTTGTCTTTTCCCTATTGCTTTTTTTATTAATGCCCCAGTACCTGTGATTGTTGAACAGTCTTTCAAGTCTTTTTTTGTTATGCCGTGGATTTTTGTAGCTTCTTTTCCAATCGAACATGAAGGCATAAACCTTTCATTATGCAAAACATCACCATTTGGACTTAAAAGTGCCAACTCAATTATTTCATCTCTATTACCTAAGCCTGTTGTTTCAGTATCAAGAATGACAAATTTCTTATGTTTACGCAGGACTTCATTTGCCCAATCAATGGTGATGTTCCCCACGAAAAGTAGCCACACCATTTAAGCAGCTAATGCTGCATTTTCCTCGAACGCTACGGGGCTTATTCCCCCGTTCGCTGAGTGTCTTCTTTTACGATTATAAAATATCTCAATATAACTAAAGATACAGGATCTCGCTTCCTCAATCGACTGAAAGTTTTTGGCATAGACCAGTTCAACCTTCAGTCTGCCAAAAAAAGATTCCATCGGTGCA
>JALSIL010000514.1 GCA_026990095.1 Lysobacterales bacterium | reverse complement strand
GTTGCTATCAATTAATTTCCATGCTAACTCATAGGTGTTTACAAAATCATTGAGCTGAGAAACAGTGGTTGGAATGGTTGCTGAACTACTTTGATAAACAATTAATAATTGACCATTCTTATCAAAACTTACTGATGGTGAATTTGCAGCGGTTGATGTGTCAATCACTGTATGAATATTGCCCCATAATCCTGTTGTTCCATTAAAGAAACGATATTTTAAGTGTCCTGCTGGTCTGTTTTCTCCAGTTGACAGTTCAGACCAAACCGCTACACCTATAAATTCATTATTTATGGTTGTATGTGCCATTGCCAAATGACCATCAATTGGCACCCAGGCAGATGATGTTCCCTTGAGAGTTTGTTGAGTCGATTTCGAGCCACAAGGGTCACCAAATGGCCAGTTTTTAGAGGCCTCCGCTGACAACCCTAAAAAATGGGCTTGGGCATTAATGTTCACACTTCCCCCTAGAGTATTTATAGAAAAGTCAGGTGCTACTTGTATTTCAATACAGCCATTACCTCCTCCAGAAACGGAAACACCTGCTGCATTGTTTAAAGGCTTGGGCAAACTAATACCAGCTCCTACTTTTGCACCGATACTTCCGCTCAAACTGCCCCCTGTCCACATCATTTCAGCACTATCACCTGCATAAAAACCAGTTCCAGATACCGCGGCATTTGCTGAAGCTTTGATTCCTACGCTTTGTATAATACTACACAAAAATTGGCTTAAGGAGCAGGCAGCAGATTGTAATCCAGGAATAGCAGTTATTGGATTTAGGGTTTTTTGCCAGTTGGTAATAGGGATATTTACCGTGCCATCCCCTTCAGTCGTTAGCATATCACAACTCAAAGAAGTTGTATTGGATCCCTGCATTTGAAAATTAATTGATTTGCCAGCAAAGCTGAATGTGGCTTGAGCGTTCAAATCACCACTGCCCGAGCTGCCATTAGAAAATGCCGTTGCAGTATATTGAGAAGAAGCACCTCCATTAATGCCCCACAAGCCACTCATCAGTTTAAGCGAGTTAATGGTGCGAGTGGTTTCAAGGGATATAGGCCAATTTAAATTACCTTGATATTTAATTCCTGCGGAGCCAGACCAAGAAGCAGGAGTTTCTGCCCATATTGGCAGTTGTACTTTTGGTGTCGCTTTCGTATAAGGCACCGATTCTTGGGTGCCCAACATTGCAATGGCCTGAATGGTATCTCCAGGTTCTCCAGCATCAAAGTCCCAAATCACTGTGTCAGAACCAGCAACTGTTTCAACTGTTCCACCGTAGGTAAACTTTACTTCACCAGGGGGTTGTCCACGCCAATCGATACTAGCTATCGCTTGCGTATTGACATTAACAGATTTTATATATTGGGATGGTTCTTGCAAGGTTAAATTGGTAATAGATGGTGTAGAGGGCTTTGTATCGTATTGGATATCTTGAGTCACAGTAACACTGTCTTGTATAAAATAAGTGTTGTATAATTGATCTTGGGGTTGGCTAGAACCTTGAGGCTCTAATACAGGATTAAAAGACACATTGATGCCATTTTCGGTTGCATTGAGACGCAATCGATGCAACACACTATCAAGCCATGATTTGTCACCAGAAATCAATTGATTTGGTTGCCAAGTGTAATTTATGGGGTCAAATACGCCTAGTAATTGAACATTCTCAGTGTCTCCAGAAATATCAAAATCAATTATATTGTCATCATAACTTAACCAATAACAATCAACCCCGAAAGCAAAGTTCCCAACAATATCAATGGTAGCGGTATTGATGGTATAGGTTAGTTCTGCTTGACCATTGCCCGTAATGTTGCCCGTTATGTCATAGGTTCGCTCAATGGTTATATCCCATGACATATCTTGGGGGTCCTCAAAAGTACCTGGAGCAATACAGCTTGGAGTATAATCGTACATGATATTGGCAGTTTTGTCGATTGTACCAGTGATACGTTCAGAACCCTTACCTGTGACACTTCCATCACAAGCAACATCAATATAGTTTTCTTCAATACCACCAATTTTCTGAATCATAAAATTACCACTGATGGGAGAATAATCATCAGATATGTCACAAAATCCTGCATCAAGGAATTGACAAAAGACCTCATTGCCTTCCAGTGTATAATCACCTGTGACTTGAGATAAATACCAGCGACCATTGGGTAATTGGGTCTCGATAGGACAGACTGCTGGTTCATCAGTTGGACAGTTTGCCCACAGAGGAAAGACCCAAATAGTATTCAATAGTAAAACTTTAAACAATTGTAATATTTTAAATTTCATGATTCCACCGATAACCTAAAAACTGATTTTTAGTGTATTTGAAAATAAAATTTCAATCGTGAATTAATCGTGAATTAATCGTGAATTAATCATAAAATAATCATAAATTAATCATAAGTGAATCATAAATTACTTTTACTATTCACACAGATTTCTATATCGGAACTAGGAAAAATTGTTATTTTTGGAAGGTCTAAAGAAACATTTCACGATTAATTCATGATTGATTTTGCAAAATTTAGTACCATTGTGGAGTTGATTTTATTAGAATTAAAAGTATGAAAAAAAGTGCCATAATATCATTAAGTATATTTAGTATCATTGCATTGGCTTTGATTAGTTTTGGAATATATTTCATTGCCAGTGCAGAAAGCAGCTCAAATTGGATAAAAACTTCTGCTAAAGTTGTTTCATACAATATTGTTTCAACTTATTCGCAGAGACGCATCAAAAGTGTATACGACATTCAAATAAGATATCAATACAGTGTTAACAACAGAACTTATACCAATCAGACAATAAGTTTTGGAAAAGGTAAAACCCTAAAAGGGGGATTTAATGACCGAGAGTCGGCGATGCAGTGGTTGGATGCTTCGAAATTTTCTATGCATAAAATCATAGATGTTTATGTAGATCCTGAGAACCCAAACAAATCATTGGTTTACAATGGGGTTAATTTTATTACGTATATCCCTCTGATGATTGGCCTTGTATTTTTGGTTTTGATTGTGTTTGCAGTTAAAAGTAGCCACAACATTAATTAATGATAAGCTTTAGAAATTAAACTCTTTAAAAATTGTTCATCATCGTCTGTCCATAAATCTATGGCTTGTTGCTTGCATGATTTGGCCAGTTCTAATGCTTGGTTTAAATTCCCAAGTTGTTCGTTGGCTTTGGATTTTAGTAATAAATACGGGTAGTCTGTGGGGTTATATTGTTCAGATTCATTTAATATGTCCATGGCTTTTTGCACTTGTTGATTGTCGAGATAATATTTTGCCAACAAATTATTGATGTCAATAATTGACTCATTGTCTTTTGTATTTTCAGCCAATTGTCTCGAGGTATTTAACAGTGTTAGTGCTTTATCAGCTTGTGAATTTAACAAATGCCAACGGGCTAGATTTTGATTGATGCGTGGTTGTAAGCGCAGTTCTTGGCTTTGATTTATGTGTGCCTGTAATTCATCAAGAATAGATTTTACGGAGTGGCCGTTTTTATCTTCCATTTTATCTTGGTCAAGCAAATAATCTAATGTTAAAAGTTTGTTTTTAATTAATGCGCTTTGGTTGTTTGTCTCTTCTGCCAACTGCTGGTGTTGTAACAGATAATCTTCTGCCACAGACCATTTTTTTTGTTTTATTGCCATATCAATAGCAAATTGTTTTGAAGCGATTAACATTGCTTTATAATCTATTTCTAGTGCTATTTGTTCCATTTCTTTATTGAGTTCCCATGCTTTAGTGTGTTGTGACTGTACCATTAATAAATAAATTAATTCATTGAGTGTTGCACCAGTGCCTAATTTATAATTAAGAGAACGAGTAATGCTTAAAGCATGTTCTAGCTGAACTTGAGCCTCCAGATAATCGGCTTCATGATTGGCAATTCTTGCCAGCAAACTACGCACTTTTGCTGCACCGATTAACTCTCCTCCATCCGTAAATATTTTCAAAGCCCTGTTGGCATTTTGTTTGGCAAAATCTATCTGTCCAAGCTTTAGTAAAATACTTCCTTTTTTCTGATAAACATTGGCAAGGAGTTCTAAATTCTCCTCTTGTGATAGATTATCGCTGATAATATCCAACTGCTCTAAAGCCAACTGGTATTCAGCTAAAACTGTGTACGAATAACTTAAATTATAACGCACATCATTTAAGGATGACAGTTTGTACTCGCTGTATTTGTCCAGTATTTGAAGGTAGGTGTCTCTGGCTTGATCTGGCTTACCTTGTGTATCAAAAATCTCCCCACGTAGAGTTGCTATGGCAATGTCCAACATCGGGTTTGAGTCTAACAAACTTAAGGTATCTAACAATTCTATGCTTTCAATTAATTTTCCTTGCTTATTTTTGACTTTAGCCAGTGCTAAGAGAGCTAAGTAAAAATCCGGGTTTTCGCCAATACACAACTCAAAATAACGACTGGCTTGATCAATATTGCCATTATTTAAGTTGCTCAATCCACGCAAGTAGGATTCGACAATATAAGGATTATCAGGCAACAAAGAACTAATGATTCCATTATTTTCATCTGTATAATTTAACTCCTTTTGTAACCATAAACTGCCTTGTTCAACAGCTTTAACAATATTATTTTGTTTAAATGATTTGCTAATGGATTCTTTGTTGCCCTGTACAATAGTCAAAGTCAGAGTGTAATAACCATCCTTTTCAACAACCTGAACTGTGACAGTGTTTAATTGGGGCGATATATACCTTTGTAAATCTATGTATTGATTAATGTCTAGATTTTTTGGTTTGTTTTCTATTTTTTTTAAAAGTGCACTGTTTGAAAAACTCATTAATTGTTCAATTAATAGCCTCGAACTGTCATTGTACCACTGCTTTTCATTTTGGGATTTTGAGAGCATTAAAACCAAGGGTTTCTTAACAATTTTTTTATCGATAATTTGTGATTTAAGATAGAAAGAGAATAACAGTACAACAGTTGCAATTATCAATACAAAGAGCAAAAGGTTGTTTTTTTTTGGGACATTATGTTCAGTAACTCTAGGGCAAAATTTTATACCCTGACCATAAATCGTTTCAAAGTATTTGTCTTCCTTTAGGGAAGATAAGATTTTCTTTAATTTCGATACACTTTGGTCAATGGTATTGCTAGTTACAACTCGACCATTCCAGACATGGTCAATTAGCTTCTCTTTGGACACGACAACATTGGGGTTTTTTAAAAAATATGCTAATAAGTCTTTATGTTGTTTAGTTAAAACAATAGTTTTTTTAGCAAAACTTAACTCATTGGCTTTTGTATCGAAAATAAAATGAGAAAAAGAATACTGCATAACACTTTTATTGCTTGTGTATAACAAATTCATTGTTACTGCCAAGTTCCACAACGTTAATTTGGTGTAAACCTATCCTAATAAAAGTTTGCAATGTTAACAATCTTTGCTTTGATTTGCTAGGATTTTATTTAAATTAATATTTCAGGCTCATGGCATGACTGGAATAGACCTTCGTTTTCTCAGTCAAATCATTTCGAAGTGACAATTGCATTATCTAACACAGGAATACCTGAGAATCTGCTCTAGATTCTCGTGTTACTATATTAATATGACATTATCGTAGTGTAGATAGATACGCCTTCTTTATCACATTTTATTTAGTGAGTTGCTGTGTTAGGTATTGGCGGATTTGTGTGTATCCGCCAATACCAGCAACGGCTCCTATGGGTTTGAGTTGCGGTTTATCAGTCATTTTTTATCCAATCGGATGTGTTAATGGATTCTTTAATTGCATCCACATAAACATGGCGATACCGAACTGTATTGTTAACTTTATTTGTTTGGATGAAATGATAAATGGCTGAATCATCTTCAATAAAGTAATAATATGAATTCAAACTGTCTTGTTGGTCAAATGCCGTAACCGCTTGATACAGTTGTTTATTTAACGATGATTCAAAGCCATTTTGAAATATTATTTCTAACAAACTGGTGGCAATCGCAGTGTTGTTGTTCGGATTAGGGTCGATTAAGAAAGGAGCTGGATTTAAAATGGCTTGCACTGAAATTGAAGCTGTTGGTGTAGTTGTTGCCAGTACATCAACACTAAACTGGATTTGGCTATTGGCATCAATGCTAATCACTTCAGATATGTTGCCCATGCCTGCTGTTTGTGTGCAATATTGAGAAGCTGCCAAACATTGCCAATTGACGTAACTCAGTCCAACAGGTTCAGTTGATTGCAAGACTGCTTGGTGAATATTAATTGGGCTGTTATTGCTTAAGGTGAATAGCAAATTAGTCACGGTAGCCGTATTAAATGTTGGGTTATTGGGGGTTATCGAGATACTAATGTCTGCGGAGGTATCGTCATCAAAAATACTGGAAGGCATTGGGTTAACCGCAAGAATATTTATTAATGGGTTATCCACTGCATCAATGCTGATGTTGATTTCTTCATTGCCCTCTGAGTCGATATCATCAATGACATTTATCGGAATATTAGCTTCACTAGCCAAAGCTGGAATGGTGACTGAAGTTGGTATCATTTGGTAATCTGTGCCTTGTGTAGCGACACCGCTAAAACTCACTGTTATGTTTGTATCTATTGGGCTTATGCCGCCATCAAGTGCGACCTTAAAAAAACCATTGGTTGTAGGTTCTTGGGCTGGAACTTGCATGGATACGAAAACATTGGCGTTTTCATCATCCACAATATCCAATTGCACAAGCGTATTTGTATTGATGAATATAAAACCAACACCGCCACTTTTGCCAGTTAGCACGAAAATGGTGTGTTCTAAATCTTCGATTAAATTGTCATCAATAACCTCCACATTGACATCAATACTACTGCTCAAAGCAGGCAATACAACCGAACCTGATGCATCGGTATAATCCACGCCAAGGGTTGCCGAAGAGTTTGATGTTTGAAAATCTATGCTAATGGCTTGAGTGTTGACCAAAGGTGTATCATTTGGAGGTGATAAAGGTTTAACCAAACTAATCCGAACCACTCCTGCGGTATTGGGTTCTGCCATTGAATTAACCACTTCGAGTTTTAAGTTGGCACTGGTGTCGTCATCAATATTGGTGAGATTTAAGTCTGCCACATTTAATCCATCGTAATTACTATCGGCACTGCTTACGGTTGTGGCAATGCTATAATTAATATCACCTTCCATAATATTATCATCCACGCCAGTGACGGTTTTGGTTTGTGGTGTGTTCCAGTTGCTTGGGGTAAATATCATGTTAAGTGTATTAATTGTGCCTTGAGTTGTGTCGCTACTGGCGGCACTCACCACCACATTATTGCTCGGTTGTGATTCCAATACAAAAGAAATATCAACCGTCAACGAGCCGTCTTCGCTGGTTTGTGAACCACTAGAGGTGATAGAAATTCGGGCAGGATTTAGGGCGACAGCCGCTTCATCGGCACCTGTGTAAGGAAAAACGCTGGCACGTGTATCACCATCAATATCAGTAACTACCGGCACATTGGTACCTGCCAAATTGTTATCGCCAATGGAAGCAGCGGCTAAATGCAAATCATTGTTTGCGGCATCGACAAACAATACACTGCGTTCATGGCTATTAAAATCCATTGCGGTGGCATTGACAAAACTAGTTAAACTTGAGTAGTTATGATTATACCATTTAAACAAGGTTGTGCCTTGGACTTGGTTATAATAAGTGTTGTAATCTAATTGAATATTGTCATCAGCCGTACTTGAGGTTTCATTGATAATCATATTTGCCGCGGTTGATGGGGTTTGGATAATATTGTTTGTGAAATTAAAATTTGAGGGTTCTGTACCCGTGAGTTTTTTCAAAACAACTGCCGCTGCATTGGTGTTAAAACTGTTGTGATAAACATTCCAATTGGCACTGGAATTGACCACAAACAAACCCTTGTTGGTCGAAATAAAATTATTGGCAATCAGTCCTCGGTTATTGACTTCACCATTGGCATTATCCAAATAAATAGCAATAACCGTGCCTACACCTTGAATTTTATTTTTTGAAATAGTGCTGGCATCGGTGTTATTGCTTAGGTAAATGCCTTTAAAATTGGCATTATTGGAGTCAATGCTATTGGCTTCAATACTCAAGGTCGTGGCAGAATCAATTTTGATTGCATTAATCGCTTGATTGCTAAAGGTGTTAGTGGAAATTTGATGGTTGTCCGAAGTGCTGTCATTTACAATCATAATGCCAATATCGCCGCCATTAAATGTGCTGTTCTTTATATCAGTGGAGTTGCTGTTATTAAATTCAACACCATTGGCAGAGGCAACTCCCATATCAAAATCAATACTATCAATGACCACATGAGAGGTGCCATCAAAGCGTAAAATATTATTTGGGTCACTATCACCTGAATAACTTAACACCGCATTTGTAATAGTACTCGAAGAGGTAATAGTAATGACATCTTGAGCGTTTTGTTTAACTATTTTATAAAAGTTAGCATTAGTGGGAAAAGAGCCATCACGTATTTTAATAGTAACATCGTTTTTCATGCCACGACGGTACAAATCATCAAATGCCTCTTGTGCTGTGGAATAATCAGCCATAAAACCACTAACCGCATAATAACCGCCATTATTGGAATCCGAATTATCCATCGCTGCAATTGCAGAACCTGCTAAAGACGGAATATCTGCCCCGATATAAGTATTTAATACACCACGTACCTCGCCATCTAAGTCTTCGGTGACATCGGATTGTGGGTGAGCAACCAAAAATTTATCGCCAATTGAAGCCCCAAATAAGCGTAAATTACCAGTGCTGGGATTGACAAAAGTCACGGCTTTATTGAACCCAATATGCGGATGTTTGGGCTGCACGCCACGTTGAAAAAAAGCAACCGAGGTATAACTGGTTAAATCACCCCAATAGCTAACGACTCCTCCTGCAGTATAATAATCGTTATCAAACAACTCAAGAACTGCATCCCGATTGGCGTTGGTGGCTGCCACAATGGTTTTACCAAATCCTGTGTTAATCAATAAATTATTATTAATCAAGACCGAATCTGCTTCGGTTGCTGAAACATTAACAGGAATATCATTAATGTGTTCCATTTTTATAGTATTGTGAAAAAATTTTAATCGGAAATCTAAATCTGCTCCTACAGAATTTCCTACTGGATTGGTTGATGAAATGGTATTATTATAGACCAAAAGTTTTGCGGAAGAGACGGCACCCCTGAGACTCATTCCCACTTCAGCCGAGCCAATGCTATTGAGTTTAATTTCATTATTTTTAATCACTCCAAGACCTTCGGCATACAAAGCGGTATACGCCATGGTACGAGTATAAGAACTGTCAAAGGTATTGTTGCTGATTTGGCTGCCAGCCTCTAAACCCAGCACAATGACTGATTTAATCGCTTGATTTTTGAATAAATTGTCGCTAATGGTGTTAACTGGCTGATTTGAACCTAATATTGAAATAGCAGAGTAACCTTTTTCAAAACTATTGCCAGTAAAAATCAAGCCCGTACTGGTAGCATCAATGCTAGGATTATTGGTTTGGGAATAAATGAGTTCACCTCGATTAAAAATACTATTTGGGTAATTTAACCCGCGAAAAATACAATTAGCAATAGTAATAGAATCGGTATCGCCTGTGTATTCAAATAAGTGTTGATAATCGGCATTGGTGGCTTCAAATTCGAGATTGACAAAGCTGATGTATTTGACCGCTGAAAGTTTAAATATAAAATTAAAAGTCGAGTCTTGGCTGGGATTTTTTATAATCACGGTATCACTTGGCGTTGCCCGTTTAAACACCACCCGATCATTAACCGCTCCAGTTCTGCTTATATTGTTGATAACAATTTGTTCGTTATAAGTGCCTGTTCTTATCTTAAATATCACAGGAGCAGAAATGCCATTGCTGGTTAAATCAGCAACAGCCAAAGCAATAGTATTGTAATCCTCACTGCCGTCTTGGTTAATAAAGTAAGTACCAGCCAAAGGCACGGCATTGACCAAAGTTGTTAAGAATAAAGAAAGTAAAATAATCTTTTTCATGAATTTTTCCTCCACGGAAGGTTTTCAGGGTTAATTTGTTCAAAAGCAATTAATACGGCTAATACGCCAAACCCCAAAAAGCCAAAAGAAAACAGTAGTGGGATTAAGGATGCATTTTTTTGGCTTAAAGTGGCAATATTGGGTTTGTCGGGATTGTAATAAACTTGAACGGCACTTCCTTTTTTATATTTGTTTGCTTCTTGCTTGGCTCTTTGTTTTGTTTTAAATGGACGGCTTGTGCCATCCAAATAGGATAAAGAACCACCCGAGTTAGGGTTTAAATTGAAATTCTTACTTGTGTAATCCACACCGTCCACTTGGTATGCATATTCTATCCGTTGCAAATACACATTATCTGAACGAGGAGAAAAGGTGTTCTGTCGGTGCTTGCGGTAGATTGTTCGTTCTTCCACTCCTGAAAATAACACAATTCCTGTTACCGACTTCCAGCTGCTGGTATTAGATCTGTCGAGATATTTATTAATGCTACTGATTAAGACCGCAATAGCAAGGATAAATACGGCAAGAGCAATTAACTTCTTTTTAAGATTTGAATTCATGAACACACCAATTGTGATAATACCATTAAGATGCAATTATTTTAGTAAAGCGAAAAATTTCTCATCAGAAAAATTAGTGAATTTTTAGTGAATTTTGCTTAAAACTAGCTTATTAATAGGCATTAACTTAAAATTAACCTACTAACTCTAACTGAAACAAAAACTATTCATAATAATT
>JALSIL010000513.1 GCA_026990095.1 Lysobacterales bacterium | reverse complement strand
GGATTCTTTAATGACCATGCCGACATCATCCATTAAGGATTGTGGCGCAGCACCAGTACCGCCGTCACCTGAATCAATAGTAATGAAATCAGGAGCTGATTCAATACCGCGGTTATGAATTTCGGTAAATAGTTCATGCAACCATTCATCATTACCCATGACCATTTTAAAGCCAACGGGTAAACCACTAACATCGCGAATTTTATTTATCATATCTAACAATTCGTGGGCATTCTTGATTTCTGGGTGGCGATTTGGGCTTATGGATGCCTGTCCTGCTGGAATACCTCGAATATTAGCAATTTCTTGCGTGACTTTAGCAGCGGGTAGAATGCCGCCTTTACCAGGTTTTGCCCCTTGAGCCAGTTTGAGTTCAATCATTTTGACCTGCGGGATTTGCCCAATTTCCTTTAGTTTGTCGAAGTCAAAGCCACCGTCTTTGTTGCGTGCACCGTATTTGGCTGTTCCAAATTGATAAACAATATCGCAACCGCCTTCTAAATGGTAAGGAGAAATACCCCCTTCACCTGTATTCATCCAAATTCCTGCTTTTTTAGCCCCATGTGATAAGGATTGCACCGCGGGCATGGATAATGCACCAAAACTCATGGCAGAAATGTTAAAGAAGCTTGGCGTTGCATACGGTTGTTTGGCATAAGGCCCAATAATTAAGTTGTCCGCTTCAACCGCGTCTTTTTTCATCACAGGAAAGGCACAATTCAAAAAAATCATTGCACCTCGTCTATCTAAATTACGGGTTGATCCAAAAGCGACGGCGTTATTTTTTCCTTTGGCAGCTTTATAAACCCAGACTCTTTGTGCACGATTAAAAGGCAACTCCTCTCTATCCATAGCGAAAAAATACTGCCTAAAAAATTCGCCTAAATGTTCAAATAACCACCGAAAGCGTCCTATAACAGGAAAATTGCGTCGAATAGTGTGCTTCTTCTGTGTTTTGTCGATAAAATACATAACAATGGCAGCAAGGATTGCCAAGCCAATAACAAAAACGAATAATAGAACCAAAAACTTAATGGACGAAATAAACCAAGAATTTAACATTTAATACCTCAATAATTTGAAAACGAATTATACCATTGAATAGAGCCGCTTTTATTAGAAATATTTCAAGAAATTTGTTGAATTTAGTTTATCATGTCCGTATAATCCGCATCCTTATTAAATTAACTAGGTAATGTCATGAAAGTATTATCATCTTTGAAATCAGCAAAAACACGTAGCCGTGACTGCAAAGTAGTACGTCGCCGTGGCAAAGTATTTGTAATATGCAAATCAAACCCAAAATTTAAAGCACGTCAAAGATAAATTCTTTTGTGTTACTAGATTGTAAAAGCCCTCAGGACTGAGGGCTTTTTTTTGTATTAAATTAAGAACGGTCATTGCGAGGAGGGACGACGTGGCAATCTTTATGACCTACGTTTACTTTGGGAGATTGCCGTGTCGCTGCGCTTCTCGCAATGACTTGGATTTTTGATTGAATTGTTTTTTGTAGTGGTTCTCACAAGGGAC
>JALSIL010000512.1 GCA_026990095.1 Lysobacterales bacterium | reverse complement strand
AGCATTATGTAATATAGAAAATATGCGTGTAAAAGACAATTTTAGTAAAGGGCTCCTCTATTAATTGGAACAGAATCAAAATGGGTTTATTGTTCTATAATTGAGTCTGCTCCGAAACACCTAGCTGAATTCAAGTCACAAATGCAACTTCTGCGTTAAACAATAATTGATTCATAACAAATATAGGGTTTTCATAGTTGAACCTTTTCCTAGTTCAATTTATTAAAGCAAGAGCCGAATCCTGCGAAGAGCGAACTTTATCAGTTACAAAGTAAATAAAGTCGCAAGGAATGACTAACGGTCTCTTGCAATATGTAATAATTTTATAGTATCCTTTTAATTAACCACTGCACAGACATATTCTTGTTTGTTTTTTAATACAAACATCATTCTACTGGCAAGTTTTTTAGCTATTCTTATAATAGCATTTTTAGCTTTCATTCTTTTAACAAGCTTCTGATAGGCAAGCATCAGAGCAGGGTCATGCCTGATGGCTACCCAAGCACTCTCTACTAGGGCAGAACGCAACGTTCTATTGCCTCTTGGAGTAATTTTACCCACAGACTCCCGTTCACCGGTTGAATTAGTAGTAGGCACAAGTCCAATAAAAGAACAAAATCTATCTAGTGTTTTGAATCGAGTAATTTCACCAACTTCTGTCAACAATATCATGGCAGTCAAAGGACCAATTCCAGGTACGCTTTGTAGCAAGATAAAATTATCATTATAGCATTCCTTCAGTGCTAAGGTTCTAATTTCTTTTAGCGTAGCGTATTGTTTTTTCCTTAGCATCCTTGCCATATCTAAATGTCCATTCAAAACCATTTTGGCACTTTGGGCAGGTAATTTCACCTGTTCTATCCAGTCCATAAATTTTTTAGACCAATATGGTTTGTCTGCAAACTGTATTGGAATTTCTATACCAAAATAATACAATTGCATTTTAATCCTAGCCTTCTCTCTTGCCAAATCCTTTGAGATCGTTTTTCTGTATCTAACCAAATGACGGTCTGCTTCCAAATCTATGGCAGGAACATGAATAGCTTTCAAGTCATTTTGACTCAACTGTTTTGCAATTTTTCTACTATCACGAGCATCTTCCTTTTGCTTACGCTCCTTATCTGTAGTCGGTATGTCTGCTGGGTTTACCACAATATTTATTATGCCCAAATTTAACAATTCCCTATGAGAAGTAAAACCACAAAAACTCGCTTCATAAGCAGAATAATAATTGCCATTGGGGAAGTTTTTCACCAAATAATCTTTTAAAACTTGAGGATTGGGGTTTTGCGAAAACGTCTTAAACACATTACTTCCTACTATAACAGTTGTTTTCCAACTCTTTAGGTGGGTGTCAAGTCCCACAAAAATATTATGACCACTAAAATCTAATTGATTACTTTTTCCCATGATAAAATAGATTAAATTATACACCTTTGAAGTTAAAACAAAGGTTGGAACTTACTCACTTCAAACATAGGAACTGCGCAGGCAGGAATCCGTACATATGGTTAAGTGATGGAATTGAGAAAT
>JALSIL010000511.1 GCA_026990095.1 Lysobacterales bacterium | reverse complement strand
ATGGCTTTGGAAGGAGCCATGGCACAAATGGTTTCTCATGGCTTTATCTCTGCAGCATTGTTCTTATGTGTGGGCGTTTTATACGACCGCATGCACACCAGATTAATTCGTGATTACGGTGGTGTGATTAATACCATGCCATTATTTGGAGCATTCTTTGTATTTTTCGCTATGAGTAATGCGGGATTACCGGGCACTTCAGGCTTTGTCGGTGAATTTATGGTTATCTTAAGTGCTTTCCAAGCTAATTTCTGGTTTGCCTTTTTAGCAGCAATGACCTTGATATTTGGCGCAGCCTACTCCTTATGGATGGTTAAACGTGTGGTCTTTGGCGAAGTTAAGTCTGAAGCCGTTTCTCAATTAACCGACATAAATAAACGTGAAACTTTTATATTAGCAGTGCTTGCCATTGCAGTACTTGCTTTGGGTTTATACCCTGAGCCTCTGATTGATGTGATGCGTGTTTCGGTTTCACATTTAATTGAATTAATCTCTATTTCTAAGGTATAAACTATGTTTGGATGGTCTGAATTAACACCTGCACTGCCTGAATTAATCATTCTTGCTACAGCGTGCACTGTACTTATATTAGGTCTATTTTCAAGTTCTGAAAAAGGCGGATTATTAGTTTTAACCTCAATTGTTGGTGTCGTCTTTGCAGCCATTGCAACAGCAAAAAGCCACATGGGAGTACATGAACTGGTTAAACAAGTGTTGTTTAATGGTAATTTTGTTCGCGATTACATGGGTGATGTTCTTAAAATAGCAGTGTATTTTATTATGTTATTTGTATTTATCTACTCTAAACAGTATTTGCGCAATAAAAATATTTTTAAAGGTGAGTTTTATGCTTTGATGCTTTTTGGCTTACTAGGCATCATGATAATGATTTCTGGCTATAACTATATCACCTTGTATATTGGTCTTGAGTTAGTGGCGTTAAGTTCTTATGCTTTGGTCGCATTTGATAGAGACAATGCTCAATCCAACGAATCTGCTATGAAGTATTTTATCTTAGGAGCAATAGCTTCGGGCATGTTGTTATATGGCATGAGCATGATTTATGGTGCTACAGGGACATTACAAATTGATGAGATTTCTGCTGCCATTGGGCAATCTCAAAATACATTGTTGGTTGTTTTCGGTTTAGTCTTTGTACTGGTTGGCGTTTCATTTAAACTTGGTGCAGCACCTTTTCATATGTGGGTGCCCGATGTTTACCAAGGTGCACCAACTGCCACTGCATTATTCATCTCATCAGCACCAAAGATTGCTGCTTTTGCCTTTGCTATTCGTATTTTGGCACAATCTTTAGATGGTGTACTCGATCAATGGCAACAAATAGTTGCTGTTATTGCTATCTTATCCATAATAATTGGTAATTTATTCGCATTGCAACAAGACAACATCAAACGTCTATTTGCTTATTCAACAGTTTCACATATTGGCTTTATGTTACTGGGATTTTTGGGTGGCGAAGACGGTTACTCTGCCTCCATGTTCTACATCATCACTTACGCTTTGATGAGTGTG
>JALSIL010000510.1 GCA_026990095.1 Lysobacterales bacterium | reverse complement strand
GCTGTTTTAAATTCATTATTTTCAAACAGTGCATTTAATAAGGTAAACACTTTCCTGTGTGAGCCGATTAAGCATTTAAGCTTGTCGACGTGTTTAAATTCGTCATTGGCAGGGATGCGCCCTAAAGCTAAACAGGTGTGCCAGAAGTCATTAAATAATGGTTCATTTTCAGCTTACACTAATTCAAATTTTTCTTTGCTATTAGTTGGTCGCGTGGTAATTTGTTGCCAATTGTGATGTCGTTTTTGGCGATTGGCTAAAAATAATTGTTCTTCTAGTTTGTCTTTAAAAATAAAGAAAATACCTGGACCGACTGCAATGGCATTTTCGTCAAGTGTATTTTCAATAAACGATTGTAATTCTGATTGCGAATAATATTTTTGGAAGGTGTTTAATGAGGTAATAACACCATCTTTATAAGGTGTGAATTTTTGGATATGAGCTTCACCGGCAATCATCGCAGCAACTACTAATAATCTTTCAGTCAGTTCATAGGCTAGTTGAACGGCTTCTATGCGTTCTTCTCTGTCTTCGATAACATTGATAACAAAACCTAAGTTGACTAAATCGCAGGGGAAGCGTTCGACTTCAGGGCGGTGATTTGGATCCCAACCCACTGCATCAATACCATGTGCTTCTAACTCTTTTAGATCATCCCCTAAGCCGCAGCCATAATCAAATACAGTGTAATCACCATTTAGGAAATTATGTTTAGCAAGGCTTTTCATGGGGCTTGATAGCCCTTGGCGTTGTATCGCAGTTTTATGGCGGTCTATTTGTGTTGCATTATCTTTTATATTAAGTGTTGCTGTTGCTCTGAATAATCGACCATCAACTAGTTCGTAGCCATTTTGTTTGATGATGCGCTCCCAGGATTTTTTAAAGCCAATAATACGACTGTTTGCATAAAGTCCTGCGGCTTCGCCTTCTTCGGTGATGCTAATAAAGTCAGAGTAGTGTTTGTTGTTTTTGGTAATAAAAAGTTCTTTTCGATGTAATATCGGTACATTTTCAGAGTCTGAATAATGTGCAATTTTTTGAGTTTTATTTTCTAAATCAACGGTAATGCTTTGCTGTAGTGCTGGGTAGGAGTCTTGGTAAAAATGGGGATAGTTAAGGTATGAGAGTCGGTATTGTTGGGTGTGCAGTTTAATGATATTCCAGTCATCTGGTGGTATTTTTAGGGCATTGGCGATGAGCAGGATGAAGTCTTTGAGTTCAGGTGTGATTTCACTGAATGCACTGATATGGAGATAACGGGCATTGCCGACTAATTTGCCTATTTTAACAGTTTTGATTAGTGCATTAAATTGTTCTGTATTCATGGGAAATTATTTCTGGAGAAAACGGTCTGTTTTTATAGTTTTAGGGATGCGCCGTCCCGTTGGAGAGGTTTCTAATAAGGTAATGGCTCTTTTATTTTCCATTCGTAAGGTTAAAACCTTCGCCTTTCAGGCGAACAGATTTATCTCCAATGTTACAATTAATAGATGGATTATCGCTATGGCAGTCATACAGTTTACAACATTGAATA
>JALSIL010000509.1 GCA_026990095.1 Lysobacterales bacterium | reverse complement strand
TCAAATTGATTCTATTGAGTACCGCACTATTTGGCTCCTCAAAAGTGCCGATTGCATTGTTCACTCGAGTGATTGTTTGGTGCTTGCTAATGGAATTGGCATTAAAAAGCTATTAGCAAAATACCAATTACCAATCCAGCCAAAACACGGTCAAATTAGTTATTTTAAATCGAAAAATGCCGATAAAACAATTGCAAACAGCCCACACATTCTATTAGGCAAAGGTTATATTACACCGAGTTGGAATGGCGAACAAATCATAGGAGCAACCTTTGACCATCTGGATAAAAACGATTGGTTTAAACCGCCACAAATCAATGATAACCACTGGCAAAGAAATAAGGAACTCTTCAATCACAGCCCTTTTGAAAAAGCACTCTCACCAATCGCAAGTCACAAATCACGTGCTGGAATCCGTGTCACCACACCCGATCATTTGCCCATTTGTGGAGCAGTCATTGACCAACAACAATTTAAACAAGATTACCACGATATTAGGCATGGCAAGTCATGGAAACACTACCCACAACCACTGCACACCAATAATCTGTATGTTTTTACTGGACTGGGTTCAAGAGGGTTTACCAGTGCACCTTTATTAGCTGAATCTTTGAGTAATCAAATTTTAGGGATGCCGCAAGTGTTAAGCAACGAATTACAAAAAACGACAAATCCCAATCGCTTTTTATTTAAAGCTTTAAAAAAAAGCCGATGATCCCAACTGCTTACTTAGCTTCTTTGTCTTTGGCAAATTTATAGAAGTTTTCATTTAAATAGTGCACGACGTTTTCTTCGTCTTCTTCAAACCATGAAGACTCTGTTATGCTCACACAACGACTGACCTGCTTTTTTAATGCCCCTAGGTCATTGACCTTGCGTTCTTTTGCTGGGCGAGTAAAAACACTGCTATCATGGCACTTAGTGCAATCTTCCTCGTACATGGATTTTGCTTCTTCTGCATCATAGGCAAAAGAATTAACACCAATGGTTAATAACGCGATTAAGAATATATTTTTCATAACTGTTGCCTCTTAAATGTGATGTGTTTTATTCAACAGGTTTAATAATATAAGAGCAAATCCAATAAATCAAATAAATAAGTGTTAAATTTCTTGCAATTGCATTAGTGTTATACTATAGTAGAACACCAACGCAAAAAGAAAAAGTGACTCTTATGAAAACAGCTATCAATCAATCCGTAACCATATTATCCCTGTTTACCCTTGCCTTTGGTGCAACACTGGCTATCGCATGGACAATAACTTCTGTTGTTTATCCCACACAAGAAATGGACAAGGCGACCTTTAACAATAAAATAACCTTGCACGTTGAAAGAGAAGTTAAACAAGATATAACTCGCGCATTCAAATACCTTATTCCAAGATTGAAATAGAGTGTAATGATGAATTACCAGTGGAACGACAAAGAACCCATTTATTTGCAACTCAAAGATCAGATTCGCAACATGATTTTGGTGGGTGACTTAAAAGAAAACGAAGCACTGCCTTCAGTACGTAAGGTGGCAGCAGATTATAAACTCAACC
>JALSIL010000508.1 GCA_026990095.1 Lysobacterales bacterium | reverse complement strand
AGAAGCTGGCAGCGTCCAAGGTGTTGTTGTCCAAATTGGAATTGCAACTTTATAACCTTGATTTTCAACACCAAAAGCGGCATAAAGCCCATCGGCATCAACGGCTGCATAAGCCACATCAATGGCTGGAGAGGTTTTATCTTGGTATTCAATTTCCGCCTCAGCCAAAGCCGAACCGCAGTCAAAACACCAATTAACTGGTTTGACACCTTTTTCTACGTGACCATTTTCAACAATTTTTCCCAAAGCACGAACCATATCGGCTTCGTATTTAAAATCCATGGTTAAATACGGGTTATCCCAATCACCAATGACACCTAGGCGTTTAAATTCAGCTTTTTGAATTTCAACTTGTTTACTTGCGTATTCTCTGCATTTTTGGCGAAAGGTTTTGGCATCAATTTTCTGCCCAACTTTGCCGTACTTCTTTTCGATTTGAATTTCAATCGGCAAGCCATGGCAATCCCAACCAGGAACATAGGGTGCACAAAATCCTGACATTAATTTTGATTTAATAATTATGTCTTTTAAAACTTTATTTAAGGCATGACCTGTGTGCAAAGAGCCATTTGCATACGGAGGACCATCGTGTAAAATAAACAACGGTCTATCTTTGGTTGCTTCTTGCAACTTATGGTATAAATTTTCGTCATCGCACTTTTTTAACCACATAGGTTCTTTTTGTGCCAACCCAGCCTTCATTGAAAATTTAGTTTTAGGTAAGTTAAGTGTTTCTTTGTAATTATTGCTCACGCAATGGCTCCGTTATTGTTTTGTTTTTATTGTTAAAGAAATGACGTGTTTTAAGCACATCATCGTTAATTTGTTGTTTTAATTCGCTTAAGGAATCAAATTTTACTTCATTTCTTATTTTATGGTAAAACAAAACTTCAACATTTTGCCCATAAACTTGTTTATTAAAATCTAAAATGTAAACTTCCAGCAAATTTGACCCGCCATTGACTGTGGGTCTTGTACCAATACTGGCAGCTCCTAGGTAAGTTTCTGCATCAGAAAACCTTACTTTAACGCAAAAAACCCCATTAATCGGTACAGCCCTGTTTTTCAATTTTATATTGATTGTAGGAAAACCCAAAGTCCGCCCTAATTGTTTGCCTTTGCTTACTCGACCAAGAATCGAAAATCGTCGTCCAAGTGTCTGCTCGACAAAATCAAATTTACTTTTATCCAAATGTTTTCGTATCAGTGAACTACTGATTCGTGCATTGTCTTTTTCCACTACAGTATTAATGTGTGCAACCGTCACACCTCGTGGCAGGCAGTATTGTTTAAGCAATGCAATATCGCCAACTCTGTTTTTACCAAACCTAAAATCATCTCCTATAATAATGTGTTGTGCATTTAATCCTTTAAGCAGTATTTCTTCAATAAAATCAACCGCTGATAATTCTGCCAGATTTTTATTAAAATTAAGCAAGCAATAATAATCCACATTTAATGCCTTAATTAGATGGTACTTGCATTTAAAAGGCGTCAACAAAGGCACATTCTCTTTTCCCATAAAGTATTGTGAGGCTAAGGGCTGCAT
>JALSIL010000507.1 GCA_026990095.1 Lysobacterales bacterium | reverse complement strand
GTACAACGTCGTAATATACACACAATTGCATATACCACGGATTATAAATTGTCTATATTACGTAAAAACACTCTGTAATGGTTGTTTTTATCTGCTAAAAATATGAAAGAGTGTCCAATCAAATTTAGCAGATTGATTTATTGTAGCTTATGGGTGGTTTTTGGGCAATGATTCTTAATGAGTGTTTATGCGAGTTTTTTGGTTTGTTTTGTATTTTTTTTGCTTTACGCATTAAAAACTCTGTGTAACTCACTGTCTTCTCAGTGTTCCTTAGCCTTTTTAAATGAAACCATGATACCCGATGAGGTTGCCGCGTCGCTTATGCTCCTCGCAATGAACTGTGCTTGTAGTCAACTATTTTAAGCATAATTTGCCGAATATTCAACATTGTTAACCGCCACTGCAAAAGCTTGTCTCAATAACTTATGAGCGATAGCAATATTGATAACCTTTGCTGGTTTTCCTTTTTCTACCATTCTTGTGTTAAGCTCTTTGCAGCTTGGATTGCACGTTTTTGCTGTCCAACTACAAAGATAAAGTAGCTGCCTTATTCGTCCGTTTCCCATTTTTGCTATGTGCCCTTTGCCTTTAACTGATGTTCCTGATAAATAGTTAGTAGGACTAACTCCGACATAAGCAGATAGACTTTTTATGTCTTCAAAGCGGCTAAAACCACCAGTTATTATAATTAGTTCCAATGCCGTTTTTGGACCAATTGATGGGATCGTCATTAGCCGACTATATAAGTCAACAAAATGCTTTTTTACAACCACTTCTAAATGCTTTTCGCACTCCTTAATTTGTAGGTTTAGAGAATTAAGTTGTATTCTCATTTGCTTATTAACAAAAGTGCTTTTTTGCGCTTGATGACTATGAGCTTCTTGCCTATTCATCAATCGAGACCGTTCTTGTATTTGATCATTAAGCCAGCTATGTGCTTGTTTTAATTCATTAATTTCTTCACTATTCGGGCTCCACATGTCGGGATTATTCTCTTCACCAAACATTCGAATTAACCGCGCGTCCGCTTTATCTGTTTTCGCTCGTATGAGTTTCATCTGAGAATATCGCTTGATTACCAATGGATTACAAACACTAACTTGCCGCTTAGATTCATAAAGCCTCAAGGCCAATAACGTATGATAAACACCAGTTGCTTCCATCAAAAAAAATGCCTCTTTTGGTGTGTCATTTGAGAATGATTTTAACCCTAATTCAGTATAGTCATACTTCTTGCTAATTTCTTTGCCAGACACCACCCATGATGCATCAAAGGTGTCTTTACTTATATCAATTCCAACAATCATTTTAAACCTCAGTATTTTATTAAAGTTAAATATTTAAATTGCTTACAATACCATCAATCCTAAATACGGGATCAAGTCCCAATAAACTGTCCGGTTTTTTGTAAGGCAGAGAAAGGTGGCCAGCATTGCGAACAGTTTCTAAGAACTCATGACGGTGACGGCCTTATTCCTTTCTCCTGGTTCTTATTATACATCCTGTTTAATTAGAACTTGTGTAAGCATAGGATGACGTGGTTTTTTTGGGGTTTGT
>JALSIL010000506.1 GCA_026990095.1 Lysobacterales bacterium | reverse complement strand
AATTATAGCATTTAACAAGGTAAAAATTATATGCAAGAGAGATGATTTAAACCACCCTCTTATTCAAGGCAACAAACTAAGAAAATTAAAATACAACATTGCCCATGCTTTGGAAAAAAACTGCAATCTTATTGCAACCTTTGGAGGGGCTTATTCAAACCACATTGTGGCAACGGCTCATGCAGCGACTTTGGCACACATCAAGTCACTTGGTTTTATACGAGGAGAAGAATTATCGGGCAAACCTGAAAGATGGAGTCAAACCTTACTGGATGCCAAAAAAGCCGGCATGGAATTGGTGTTTTTATCTCGCCAACAATACCGATTAAAAGAACAGTCTGATGCAGTAAAGAATCATTTATCTCCAATGAAAAACTGCATGATAATTCCTGAAGGGGGAAGCAATGCTTTGGCCGTACAAGGTGTGGCTGAAATAGTGGATGAATTGGCTAAGCAAATAAAACCACCCACGCATATTATCACTGCGTGTGGAACCGGGGGCACTTGTGCTGGGTTAATTGAAGGGGTTTACAACCAAGGGTGGAACACTAAAGTCATCGGTATTCCTGTATTAAAAGGGGCAAAATTCTTACAAAAGGATATAACAAAGTTATCCCAACACCACAGGCGGGTTGATTGGCAATTATTCTTTAATTACCATGCAGGAGGTTATGCCAAGTTAACAGATGATTACTTTGATTTTGGAAAACAATTCAGCAGCAAAACAAACATTCCTTTAGATAAAATTTACAATGTAAAATCCTTCTTTGCTTTGTATGATTTGATCACTAAGAGACAAATAAAGGCCGGAAGTCTGGTTGTAATTCTTCACACGGGCGGATTACAAGGTGGTGTTATTGAAATATAAAACTGTATTTATCATCGTCCAATAAAAAATTATGGGCTTGAGATTTATTAAAAAGGGTTATTTTAACGGTGTTAAATTGGTTTGTGTTAACGGTTTTTAAGACTGTATTTTTCACATTTATGATGTTGTTTCCAGGCGTCAATTCAACATCAAAAGTATAATAAAACCACATAAATTCATGGTCTTCTTCTCTGCCTTGAAAATCTGCGCTTAGTGTCATTGAATTGGCTTCAATTTTTAACTGATTTTGCAAATAAAGGTAAGCCTTTTGGTCTTTGTTTATCTTTTCAAAATCCTCTGTTAGTATTTTCAAACTTAACTCCAATTGCTGGCTTTGACTGTTGTAATCGAAAACGGCAATTGAGTGGTGGTGGGGATGAGCCATAACAGAGGCGGAAAAAATTAAAATAAAAAGAATTTTCATAACTTAAACAACTCCAAGGGTTGCTGGACTGTTTTTGTTGCTTGCCATTTTTCAGGGGAATCATTTGTACCGATATAGCCCCACAAGGCAACCGCTGTTTGCATATTGGCAGCATTGCCTGCGGTAATATCAGATAATGCATCACCGATATACCAGCTTTTTTTGGGGTTGATTTTGAGCATTTGGATTGCCGTATTAATGGGCTGTGGGTGCGGTTTAGAGAATTTTGTACTGTCTCCTCCAACAAGAATACCACAATTCTCTAA
>JALSIL010000505.1 GCA_026990095.1 Lysobacterales bacterium | reverse complement strand
CTTGTACAGGCAAGCTAATGCTGTGGACTTTTTCATTGGTCATTATCTGCGCATCAAGGCGTTGACCAGGAATAAGTTTCGTTTCATCTTTTTGTTGAATTTGTGCGGTAACGATGAAATATTTAACCGGATTATCGCGTTGTTTTGTTTGTGCGGTTTTGCTGACTGATTTGATGATGGCTTTATAAGGATTTTCAGGGTAGGCGTGCAAGGTGATAAGCACTTCTTGTCCTTTTTCTAACCCAATGGCTTCAATTTCTGGCACATAAAGTTTTGCATTCATGGTGCTTAAATCGGGAAGTTTTGCAATTTTCATGCCCGGAAAAATAGATTTTCCTGTTTGGGGTAGGGAGCCATCCCATCCTTTTGACAAAACCAGCAGTCCATCGTGTGGGGCTTTGACTTCTAATGCCGACAAGCCTGTTTGATTTGTTTTTAATTTCGCTTGTTGCAGATGCTCTTGTGATTGAATTAAGTTAATTTCAGATTGAGATTTTGTTTGGTAATGGCTTTCCATTTTTTTAAGGTGTTTGGTTTTTTCTTGTAAAAAAGCTTCGTTATTTCCAGCATCAATCATTTCAATTTTGGTGTACAGCAATGGGTTGTCAATATTGAATTGTTGAGCCATTTGGTACTCATAATCCACCACTTGACCTTCGTTTTTAAAATCATCTAAAAACAAACCCATTTCGCGTTGTTTTTGCAGTTTTGTTAGCATGAGTTTTTCAATTTCAAATTGGGCAGCATCAACCTCTTGTTCAAAGCCTTGCCCATCAAACTTAACAATGACATCGCCTTTTTTAACGTGGGTGTAATTTTTTTCAATCCAAGCAATAGTTAAAGGACGCATGGATTGTGAGACAGCAGTAATCGGTGTGGCGTTGGCTGCTTCGAGTTCACCTTGTGCGTTGATAACAAACTGTACTTGGTGTTTTGATGCGACCACTGTTGGAATTAAACTTTTTTCTGATTCGGTGCAACTTAACAAACTCAGATTCATGACAACAATAACGCTTAAAAGAATCCCTTTCTTCATGAGTCTTCTCCTGTTGTGATTTTGGCACTTAAACGCATGCCTGGACGCATAAGTTCGGCATCGACTTTATCTAGTTTTACCGTTGCGTCTAATATTTTGGCAGGTTGTTCCTTGGATTTTATTCTTACCACACTGGCAATGCTTTGGATAGTGCCAAAAAATTCTTTATCAGGTAAGGAGTCTAAAATTATTTTAACTTTTTGTCCCTGTTTAATGTCCTTTATTTGGTTTTCGTTGATTTCTAATTGGGCAATAATCTTGCTTAAATCCGCCACTTCGATAACCCGTTGCCCATTCCATACGGAATCACCAATGGAAAATTTATTGCCACTCCAGTTTGATTGATGAATAACAACCCCTGATTTTGTTGCAAAAAGATTCATTTTCTTAATGGCATCTTGATAAGCGTTGACTTCATTGGCGTGTTTATTAATCTTAGCCTGCAAAATACTTTCTTCTGCTTTGATTTTTTGCCTTGTTAACTGTTCGTCTTTTTGCGCCCAAGCGAAATCTTTTTGTGCCAA
>JALSIL010000504.1 GCA_026990095.1 Lysobacterales bacterium | reverse complement strand
CAACTGTGATACGATAGAAAACCATGAAAAACACTAAAAACAAACACGAACTAACAATGATATTTGGTGCTAATGCACATATAATAAGTTGTTAGGCAGCAATCAAACTGAAACAAGAAAGGTGAAAATGTGACTTATACCAAAGGCTTTAAATACGTCATCAAAGGATACTCAAAAACAATCTTGTCTGAAAAAAGAAAGCTAACTCAAGAAATTAAAGACAAAATAGATGCAGGAGATAAAGAGACCATAAAAGGCATTCTCGAAGAACGGAAAAATGAAATTATTCAAGAAGCAAACCAAGAGAAAGATTCAAATAAAAAACAAGAAATAAATAGCCAGGCAGAAAGTGTACAAGAAGTTATAGACAACTTGAGTGAAGTACTTAATGCCTAACAAAAGCATACAACGGACATTTCACAGCGTGGTTTCTGTGCCGTCAGTCGCTACGCGCCATTATACGGCACAGAAACCACGCTGTGAAATGCCGCTGATGCTGAGCGTTATGTTTAAAAATTAAAAGTCGTGAGACGCTTGTATATTTTTATTTTTGCAATTTCAATAACCGCACTTCTAATGACTTATGTAAAATATTCAGATGAAATGAATGTAAAGAGCACTAGAAACGAATGGGCGGAAATAACTAATATTGAACAAATAGAGCGCAATCTACCAAAGTTGGGTATGAAAGGTACTTATTCATTTTATATGGTAACGGTGAAGCTTAAGGATGGTAGTACGTCAATTGTAAGAATAGAGAATAAATCGAATATTCAACCTCATGGCTGCTTGCCTGTTAAGGTAAGTATTTTTTATTCTGGCGATAAAATTATTTTAGTAGATAATCAAAAGTTATTATTTTCCGATATAAAAAGAACGCCCTGCAGTGAGTAAAACATAAGAAAAAATCCAACTGACCGTTGGCAGCACTGTTCAATTTATCCAAATTAATTCACAACCAAACTAAATAAACTTTTTTCCCGTTATCAACTCAAAAGCTTCGTGGTATTTTTTAGCCGTGGCTGCAATTATATCTTTTGGCACTTTGGGCCCTGGAGCGGTTTTATTCCAATCAAGGGTTTCGAGGTAGTCGCGGATGAATTGTTTGTCGTAGCTTTCAGGGCTGGTACCGATTTGGTATTTTTGTTTATTCCAAAAGCGGGAAGAATCGGGGGTTAGGATTTCATCCATTAACAGCAAATTGTCGTTTTCATCCAAGCCAAATTCAAACTTGGTATCGGCGATGATTATGCCGTTTTTATCCGCGTGTTTGGCTGCCATTTGATAAAGCTTAAGTGAAACTTGTTGGACTTGATTGGCTAAATCTTCACCGACCAGTTCAATCATGCGTGCAAATGAGATGTTTTCATCGTGATCACCAACGGCTGCTTTTGATGAAGGGGTGAAAATAGGCTGGGCTAGTTTTTGTGCTTGTTGCAAATCTTTGGGTAAGTCAATGCCACATATTTGCCCACTTTGTTGGTAATCCTTCCAACCCGAACCAATGACATAACCGCGTACAATCGCTTCAACAGGCAGGGCTTTAAGTTTTTTTACTACT
>JALSIL010000503.1 GCA_026990095.1 Lysobacterales bacterium | reverse complement strand
CCAGGCAACAGCAAGCGCTTCTCGGTATTTAACCGGAATTGCCAAACGCCCTTTAGCGTCTAAATTGATTGCTGTTTCACCATAAAACATAAGATTTGTCCAAAAATACCACTTATTACCACTAAATTGCACTTTATCGCTATTTTGCCTTAGAGTCAACCCCTGTTTTTAAAAAAATGTAATGAAATCAATGGCTTAGTTGACATTCAACTTTAAGCAATTCTTATAACTTGTTGAATTTAAAGTGTTATGTTGAAAAGTTGTGATTGAAGATTATCGTGATGCAGTGAATTTACATTAGAATTTGGGTAAAAAAGGACTTCAAGTCAAATTAGACACAATATCTAATGTGGCTTTTGAGCGGTTAAGTGTGTAGAAATGCAAGCTTGGTGCACCGCCTTGTATTAATTGTTCGCACAGTTTTGATATAAATTCTGTACCGAACTGTTGAATGGATTTTCGGTCATCGCCATAACTTTGCAATTTGTATTTCAACCACCGTGGCATTTCGGCACCACAAAATCCACAAAAGCGGTTAATGTTGCTGAAATTTGTGATTGGCATAATGCCAGGAATGATAGGAATATCGATACCATATTTTTGACACTCATCTAAATAAGCAAAGTAAGCATCGGCATTGAAGAAGAATTGCGTAATGGCTTGATCTGCGCCTGTTTCAACTTTTTGTTTAAAATACTTTAATTCGATTTCTGTAGTGTCGGATTCGGGATGAATTTCTGGATAGCAGCCGACAGTGATGTTGAATTGGTCATTAAATTCGGTTTTTATAAACTCTATTAATTCATTAGCATGACGAAAATAGCCTACCGAACCCATGCCTGAAGGCACGTCACCACGCAAAGCAAGGATGTGATGGATGTCGTTATCCAAGTATTTTTGCAATAACACTTTTATCGAATCAGGTGTGCCACCCATGCAAGACAGGTGAGGAATGACTAAGGGAGTTTTGTGTTTCTTAAGTTCTAAAACAGTATCAGTGGTCGCATCAACTGTGGAACCACCTGCACCGAAGGTAACAGAGAAAAACTCAGGATTAAGTTTGCGTAGTTTCTCTTGCGTGTTGCATAAAATGACTTTCTGTTCGTTAGTACGAGCAGGGAAGAATTCAAAACTAAATTTTATATTTTTCATGGTTTTTCTCTTGCCTACTTTTGCCTAGGAGCTTGTCCGAGAATAGATAATCTATTCCAGAAAAGCTGGATTTGTGCTATTTTCCGCTTTTTCTCGGCAAAAATACTCCTGGAGAGTATTTTCATGTTAACCCACATGGATGTGGGCAAGTATCACGGATGATACGCGTAAATAGCGGTGCTATTCTTCTCAAAAAACCGAAAAATAGCCCTAAACCCAACTTTCCTTCACTACGATTCCTATTCTCGGACAAGCTACTAGGTTCCCACGCGGAGCATGGGAACGAGCATTTTTTCTCTATTAATAACGATAATGTTCAGGCTTGTAAGGACCTTCAACCGTTACACCAATGTATGCCGCTTGCTTTTCGGTAAGCTTGGTTAGCTTCACACCCACTCGTTCTAAGTGCA
>JALSIL010000502.1 GCA_026990095.1 Lysobacterales bacterium | reverse complement strand
AGCCAACGGACATAGATTTAAAAGGCAAACACATATACCCAGGCTTTATTTTACCCGTGACTCGAATTGGTTTAACCGAAGTGGATGCCGTTAAAGCAACGATAGATGATGTTGAAGTCGGTCAGATGAATCCAAATGTACGCAGTATAATTGCCTATAACACGGATTCGGAAATTATTCCAACGCTAAAATTTAACGGAGTATTGTTGGCACAACCAACACCACGAGGTGGACTTGTTAGTGGCTTATCATCAATAGTGCAACTCGATGCATGGAACTGGCAAGATGCAGTCATTGTCTCAGATGATGCCGTACATGTGAACTGGCCAGATGCCATGCGACCCAAATTTGATATGGCGACGTTTACTTTAAAAACTGTAAAAAATAAAAAATACCACCAACAGTTAGAGCAAATAAAATCATTATTCATTGATGCAAAGTTAAATGCAACTCAGGCAAAAAATATTAAACTTGATGCCGTAAAACCCGTTTTTACAGGTAAACGCAAAGTCTATATTCACGCCAATAAACCCAAAGTCATTATTGAAGCGGTTAATTACTTTAATAAACTTGGTGTTCCATCACTTGTATTAGTCACGGGTCAAGGTGTTTTACCTGTTTTAGATTTTGTCAAACAATCAGGCATTGCCG
Organism: Lysobacterales bacterium; assembly: GCA_026990095.1. Lineage (GTDB taxonomy): Bacteria > Pseudomonadota > Gammaproteobacteria > Xanthomonadales > Marinicellaceae > NORP309. The sequence continues at coordinate 10,362 of JALSIL010000502.1, read as the reverse complement.
TCATTGTTGCTAATGCTCACCAACTACCTCAACGTGAAGATTCTTCAGTAGATGCGGGATACACAACCGCATTAAAATTGCAAAAAGCAGGAATATTAACGGCACTAGCTTACCAAGGTGGCATGACAATGGGATCGCGGAACCTCGCCTTTACGGCAGGAACACTCGCCAGTTATGGTATGGATAAAGAGCAAGCACTGCAACTAATCACCAGTAATACAGCAAAAATACTCGGTATAGATAAAAAATATGGAACCATAGAAGTAGGAAAGAGTGCAACCTTGTTTGTATCCCAAGGAGATGCACTGGACATGAAAGGCAATCGCCTAATTGATGCCTATATTGATGGACGAAAGCTCAATTTAGCAGGCAGACAACAAGAACTTAATCAAAGGTATTTGAAAAAATACGGTAAATAAAACACAGGGTTGAAAACAACAAATAATCTATTTAAATTTTGGATATATTTTGCTTATAAAATAGAGTCGGACACCCAACGTATTTTTGCCTACTAAGGGCTATGATGCTTTTGGAAAGCCACGAAACGACTATAGAGGGGCATCCAAAGTGTTTTATTGGTAAGTGGGATTTATCCCACTCAAAGCTAAGCAAAAACTAGAAAAATAATGTTAAAATTCGACAATCCAACAAAATCAAACCCCTTAGATTCCTTCGATTTAAAAATATAGCCATGTTTTTTTATTTTTCTTCAGATTACACGGATTACACAGGTTTTTTCAGGCTAAATAGAATTGTCAAGCGACTTGAACATCCCGCTCTAAATTTCAAGTTAAATTTTAGTTATAGAGACCTTTGCATAACTATAGTGACGAGTTAAAAATGATTAAATTCACCAGCTTTTCGCTAAAAATCTCGCCAGTAACTGGTTATTACCTTCAATTTTTAACTCAATCTAGCAAATTTTCTCTATTTTTTCTTTCGCCATATAGTTATGCAAAGGTCTCTTATATTTCACTAAAAACGTATACAAAGTATACTATACAAAGGACAAGCATCTACAAAGAAGGGTGTAGGTCAAGACACCAAAGGATTTAACTAACTATTCGTACTATTAGTCTAATGCTATGCACAAGATACTGTTCGTATTTCTGGTGGTTAATGTAAGAGATGGGTGTTAATCTGACCCACAAAATCGAATGTTCTAAGTGGTACTTAGGACCTAAAAGGTGCTTTAAACTAGACTAGAGTGGGATAAATCCCACTTACCAGATTGGTTTCGTTTGGTTTTAAATAACCATTCAACAAAGAGAAGCATTCCACTAAGCTATATCATATATTTGATAGTTGGAGTTTGACCAGTGATAGAGGCCCTCTTTTACTGTTAAAATTAAATAATGTTTTCAATAGGGCAATAATCATCTATAATTTAACGTTTTGTAAAATACAGCAAATAAGTGATTAATCTATGTTAACGTTTCAGGAAATTATTTTAAAACTGCAGGAGTTTTGGGCGAAAAATGGTTGTGTGATTGTACAGCCTTTGGACTTGGAAGTTGGTGCAGGAACTTTTCATCCCGCTACATTTTTGCGTTCTATTGGTCCTGAGCCTTGGAACAGTGCTTATGTGCAACCTTGCCGTCGTCCTACCGATGGGCGTTATGGCGAAAATCCAAACCGTTTACAGCATTATTACCAATTCCAGGTGGTGCTTAAGCCATCACCAGATAATATTCAAGAACTCTATCTTGAGTCTTTAAAAGAATTGGGCATTGATACACTTTTACACGATATTCGCTTTTTAGAAGACAACTGGGAATCCCCTACTCTTGGGGCTTGGGGCTTGGGCTGGGAAGTCTGGCTTAATGGCATGGAAGTCACGCAGTTCACTTACTTTCAACAAGTTGGCGGAATTGAATGCCGTCCAGTGATGGGTGAAATCACTTATGGTCTGGAAAGACTTGCCATGTATTTGCAAGAAAAAGACAGCATTTATGATTTGATTTGGGCCCAGACTCCAAATGGAACTGTCACTTATGGAGATGTCTTTCATCAAAACGAAGTGGAACAATCCACTTACAATTTTGAACACGCAAGTGTCGAAATTTCTCTGCAAGACTTTAACAACTGCGAAAGCGAATGCTTGAAACTTATTGAGGCAAAACTGCCTTTACCTGCCTATGAAAAAGCCTTAAAAGCTTCGCATTACTTTAATCTGCTCGATGCCCGCAAAGCCATCAGTGTTACCGAACGTCAAGCGTATATTTTACGTGTACGCACCATGAGTAAAGCGGTTGCCGAAATGTATTTTGCCAGTCGTGAAGCTTTGGGCTTTCCTGGATGTAAAACAAGTAAAGATAACGAAGGAGATGCCTCATGAGTACTATTTTATTTGAATTGGGCACAGAAGAATTACCACCAAAAGCGTTAAACAATTTAGCCAAAAGCCTATACAATGGCGTAGTTGCCGAATTAGATAAAGCAGGCATTGGTTTTGATAAAGACAACTCTCGTTGGTTTGCTTCTCCACGCCGTTTAGCTTTTATTCTAAAAAACATAGACGCTGGACAAGCCGATAAAAAAATGCAACGCAAAGGACCTGCCGTGGTGGCAGCTTTTGATGCAGATGGCAACCCAAAACCTGCTGCCATCGGCTTTGCTAAATCTGTTGGTGCCGAAGTGGCTGATTTACAAACACTCAAAACCGATAAAGGCGAATGGTTGGTGTTTGACATTGAGGAAAAAGGACGCAAAACCGCCGAATTATTACCAGAATTCATTCAGCGCAGCATCAATAAGTTACCTATTCCAAAACCCATGCGTTGGGGCAATAACAGTTTTAATTTTATTCGCCCAGTGCATTGGATAATTTTATTGCAGGGTTCTAAAGTTATTGAATTTGAAATGTTTGGATTGACGACAAGTAACCAATCACGCGGTCACCGATTTCACTTTCCTGATTATATTACCATTAAATCTGCTGACACTTATGTGCAACAATTAATGGATGTGCGTGTTGAAGTTGATCAAATAGCACGAAAAGAAAAGATCAAACAACAAGTTATTGACATTGCCAAAACCATTAATGGTACGGCACGAACCGACGACAGCTTATTAGATGAAGTCACAGACATTGTTGAATACCCTGTGGCAACTGTTGGCAGCTTTGATGAGGACTTTTTACAAGTACCGCCAGAGGCCCTGATTTCATCCATGCAAAAACACCAAAAATATTTTCCTGTTTTTGATGACGATAATAAACTGATGCCAAATTTTGTGGCACTGGCAAATATCGAATCCAAAGATGTTGCACAGGTGATTAAAGGCTTTGAAAAAGTCATTCGCCCTCGCTTAGCTGATGCACGTTTCTTTTGGGAACAAGACCAAAAACAACCACTTGATTCTCGCTTTGCAATGCTTGATAAAATGACATTTGAAAAACAGTTGGGTTCAATCGGCGATAAATGCAAGCGCATCGGTAAGATAATGTTATCTCTTGGTAGCAAACTCGATTTGGATATTCATCAAATAGAACGCGCATCGACCTTGTTAAAATGTGATTTAGTCACGGACATGGTTGATGAATTTCCTGATTTACAAGGCATAATGGGAGGTTATTATGCTGCCGCACAAGGCGAACACGAAAATGTCGCTGCTGCCATAACCTCACAATACAAACCCACTTTCTCAGGCGATAGTATTCCACATACTCCTTTAGGACAAGCTTTATCTTTGTCAGATAAAATGGACACTCTTTGCGGAATTTTTGCTGTTGGCAAAAAACCAACTGGAAATAAAGATCCATTTGCTCTACGTCGTAGCACATTGGGTATTATTCGTATTTTACAAGAGGCTCAATTACCGATTAACCTTTATGAATTAATCCAAACCAGCCTAAATCAAATAACAATTAAAGACTTGGATAAGCAAACCGTTCAAAAAGATATTGAAAGCTTTATCAATCAACGACTCAAACACAGCTACCTCGAAAAAGGCATAAGCCACGATATTATTGATTCGGTTTTAGCTCTTAAACCCGAAAACTTAGACGATTGCAACAGCCGAATCTTAGCATGCGTCGCTTTTAAAGAAAACACTGCGGCTCCAGCTCTTGCCGCTGCCAATAAACGCATTGGCAATATTTTAAAGAAATCACAAGAGCACGTTCCTGATTCCGTCACAATGACTCTGTTGCATGAAGAACAAGAAAAAAATCTATTCGGTGCTATTGAAGCAATGAAGAGAAGATTTAATCAAGAAGTCGAACAACGGCTATACCAACAGGCTTTTGGGCATTTGGCATCGCTTGGGGAACCAGTGGATAATTTCTTTGAAAATGTCATGGTTAATAGCGATGACGATGCCATTAGGTTAAACCGCTTAGCCATCTTAAAGCAATTGCATCAATTATTTAATGCCATTGCTGATATTTCTAAATTAGAGATGTAAGTTTCCAAAAGCAAGTGAAATTTAATGCCAATATGAACTATTTTCATGATGGCATTTTAGTGTTATGATAGCCATACTTTTTAATTTCATTCCTTAATGGCATTGCACACTCTACAACCTGATACCATGTTGCGTGAATATCGCCTCATTAAATTGCTTGGTGAAGGCGGTTTCGGGTTGACTTACCTTGCTTTTGATACACACCTCGAAAAATACGTCGCTATAAAAGAATACATGCCTGCCGAACACGCTGTTCGAGAAGCCGACTCAAAAATCGTGCCACGCAGCAGTGCTTCACAAAAAACTTACAATTGGGGACTGAATGCTTTTATCAATGAAGCCAAAACCTTAGCCAAATTTGAACACCCCAGCATTGTAAGAATTTATCGATTTTTTGAAGAAAATGGTACTGCCTACATTGTTATGGAATACTGTGAGGGCGGTTGTTTAATTGACATTATTTCTAACGATAAACCCATGGATGAGAATCAGCTCAAAGAAATAATCACTTCAGTTGTTGATGGTTTACAACTTGTGCACAAACAAGGTATTTTGCATCGAGATATAAAGCCCGACAACATCATGTTTCGCAAGGATGGTACAGCAGTTTTAATCGATTTTGGTGCAGCTCGACAAGCCATTGGCGATAAGTCTCGGCAAGTAACTACGATTATCACTCCTGGTTATGCACCCTTAGAACAGTACAGTTCAAAAGGGGAAATTGGCCCATGGTCAGACATTTACTCCTTAGCCGCAGTCGCCTATTTGGGTGTTACTGGCAAAAAACCACCTGACATCATGAATAGATTGCATGATGACAACATAGAAAAATTATCCGACCGCATTAATTCATCGTCTTTTCTAAAAGCCATTGATTGCGGCTTAATGTTGGAAGTCAATGACCGTCCAAAAAACTTATCCGATTGGTCTTCTTTGTGGAGAAAAACCAATGATTTCAATACCACGTTGCAAACAGAGCCCATTGTGGCGAAAAAAGAAATTGGTTCTGAAACACATTTATTTAAACCACAGGTCATTTCGGCTCGTCCAAATATATCCACACGTGATCAAACGACACTAAATACACACACAATTGATCAACTTGCAAAGAAAAATGGATTTGGTTTTTTTAGCTGGCTTTTACTTTTAATGTTGATAGCAATCGCGTCTTACATCACATATGAACACACCGTCAACAACAAAGAATTTGACCAGTTGTTTACAGTTGATGCCGTTATAAATAAATGGAACTTATTCTTTCCGGCAAAAACCGACAAAACAATAGTTCAAACACAATCAAAAGAAACAAAGAAACAGATTAAGAATGAAGGTATTTTAATTGCACAACAAAAGCTCAACCTATTAGGTTATAAAGTCGCTCAAAATGGAATTTTAGATGTCAGAACTCAACAAAGCATTAAAAAGTTTGAACACGACAATCAACTGGTGGTTACTGGCGTGGTTGATGAAATTCTAATCGACGAACTAACACGCAAATACGAATCCATTGAACAAGAAAGCTGGAGGCAAGCACTTTTGTCCAATACCCAAGAAGGTTACCAAAATTACACCAAACAATACCCAAACAATACCCATCAAAAAGAAATCGAAATCAAGCTAATACAAATAACCGAACAAAAGGCCAATGCATTAGAAAAACAACAACAAGAAACCATCCTTCAAAGCAAAATTAAACAAAAACAGCGACTAATCAGCGTTGCCCAAGAGAAGAAAAAACTGATAAAGTCCATTCAAGCACAATTGATACGCCTAAAGTATAAAGATTTAAACCAAACAGGCAATTTAGATTTGCAAACCAAAAGTCTAATTAAAACTTACCAAAAACTAAAAAATTTACCCGTTAATGGTTTACCAACGAACACCTTGTTATTCAAACTCAAGTCTGAGATTAAGTGGCCAGGGAAAAACATCGGAGAAACCTTTACAGCGTGTAAAAATTGCCCTCAAATGGTTGTTATTAAAGCGGGCAATTTCACCATGGGAAATGAAACTGGGCCTAGCTCTCAGAAACCAGCACATAATGTCTATATTAAAGAATTTAGCATTAGCCAACTTCCTGTTAGTTTTAAACAATGGGATGCGTGTTATGCCGATGGATTTTGCACTTACCAACCAGAGAAAAAAGGCGATAAAAGAGAACAAAATCCAGTGACTAATATTAACTACCAAGACAGTCTTGAGTTTATAAATTGGTTAAAATCTTTGTCAGGTCAGAATTACCAATTACCCAGTGAAGCTCAATGGGAATATGCTGCACAATCAACAAGAAAAGGAAACCCCTATCGATTAATGAATCCAAAAAATTCATTGACGGAATTAATTGCCGATTGCTGGCACCCGAACTATTTGGATGCTCCAACTGATGGAAGCCCAAGAGTTATGGGGCTTTGTGAAGAAACAGTAACGCGAACAACCTTAGTAACTGAAGACGATTTATCGGTCTATAAGCGTGCAAAAATAAATAAAACAGAACGCAATAACACCCTGGGATTTAGAGTCGCCGTTATTTATGATTAGCGACGTTTGCAACATTAATTGAGAATAACTGGCATTTTGAGAGCAAATAGGAGTAAAATATAACAAGAGTTTTACACAGACTTATTAAAACAATGACGAAAACATCAACCGTTTTGAAAATTCAAAAAAAAGACCTTGATGTTCACGTGCACACAAAAAGAAACTGGATTGATTTTTCTTTTATTCGTAACTTGCTATTGCCTTTCCTTCTCCTCATTAGCTGCCACGCATTCACACAGCAAATGCCTTTTGCTTCTCTAAGTATCGCCGACGGACTCGAAGATACGGTTATTTTTTCTATAGAACAAGATGATTTAGGCTTTTTATGGGTTGCCTCAAGAACAGGCATCAATCGCTATGACGGCAAACAGTTTTGGACTTATGGACGCGATGATGGTTTGCCACATAACTTAGCTCGCGATTTATTGAAGACCAAGGATGGGACACTGTGGATAGCCACAGAAAAAGGACTGGCGTGGTATGATGGTAAAGAATTTCATGTTTTTAATCCCAAAAACACAACACTAGGAAGTTATTCTGCTCGTGAGTTAAGCCAAGCACCCGATGGAAGCTTATGGGTGGCAACTTATGGTGCTGGCGTACTGCAAGTTGATGTAAAAAATCAGCCTAAATTAATTAGGCAAATAAAGAAGGAAAATGGCATTAAAACAGACCGAGTTAGAAGTATTTTGGCGGACAAACAAGGCAATATTTGGGCTGGCACTACAAAACATGTTTTTAAAATTAATGGCGATAAAGTAGAACAAGTTCAATGGAATGCTAAAAAATCAGAGATAAGGACAATTTTTCAAAACCAAGACGACAGCATTTGGATAGGAACCCGTTTTGGTATTGCAAAATACAATGGCAAAGCCTTTGAACCCTTAGAATTTAATGTAGATCTTAGCAACCAAACCATCAACAAGATTATGCTTGATAAAAAGGGTTTTATTTGGCTAGGCTCACGCGATTTTGGTGTTTATAAAATTAACCAAAAGCAAGAAATAGTGCAGCATTTTGAAATGTACAATGGCTTACCAGATAACAGTGTAAATGATATATTTTTAGACCAAGAAAACAACCTCTGGTTCGGAACATACGGAGGTGGACTCACCCGATTAAGCACCACAAGTGTTTTGAATTGGAAAGCCCAAAGGGGACTGCCTAACCCAAATGTATACACCATTACGAATGATTATAACAACTGCCTGTGGATTGGTACTAATGGGAATGGTGCCAGTCATATATGCGACAGCAAAATAACGCATTTCACGCGGAAATCTGGTCTACCCCATAATAAAGTCCTTTCAATTATGGTTGATGATGAGCAAAACACCTGGTTTGGAACTTTGCAAGGCATGAGCAAACTATCTAATGGTGAATTTTCTTATTATGGTCAAAATCAAGGACTGGCTGGCTTCGTGGTTTATCATATCATCCAAGCACACGATAAGACTTTATGGATAGGAACAAACAATGGATTAAATCACTACGATGGTCAACTCTTCAAAACTTACACCACAAAAGACGGTTTACCTCATAACCGAATAAACCGTATACTTGAGAGTAAAAAGGGAGGGCTGTGGCTGGCATCCTCCTTTGGGCTTACTTATTTCTCTGATGGGAAATTTACGAACTGGTCAACAAGTGATGGTTTACCTGCTAATTTCATTAATGACTTTTATGAAGACAAAAATGACGGGCTATGGATTGCAACCAATAATGGCCTAAGTTATTTTAAAGACAACCACTTTAAGAACTGGACTAAAAAGGAAGGTCTGCCACACAACAACAGCACAGTAATTTTACCTGGACAAGGCGATAATATTTGGATTGGTACTAGCCGAGGGGTTGCTATTTTTGATGGCAACAATTTCACCATCATTTCATCACGAGAAGGTTTGGTGTTTGATTTAATTAACCGAGGGGCAGGCTATAAGGATGCTGATGGAAACTTGTGGTTTGGTACAGGGGAAGGCATCAGCCGTTTTGCAAAAGAATTTAAAGTAGGCAGCAGCGATGAACCTCCTGTCCACATTCTATCAATTCACAACAATCAAAAACCATTAGATTTAAATGTTGCTGCACAAATCAAACAACAAGACAGCAGTTTACTTATAAAATTTGCCGCCATTAGTTTTCAGCGAGCATCAGACATAACCTACCGCTATCGCTTTAACAATCAAATCGACAATCCTTGGCGTGAAACGCGCTTAAGGGAATTGCAAATAGATTCCTTAGCTGCGGGGGATTATACTTTTGAAGTCTCTGCTCGCATTGGCAATGGGCACTGGAATAAACACCCTGCACAGTATCAATTTACGGTAAAACCACCCTTTTGGCAAACAAAGATTTTTTTAGCTCTTGTTGGTTTAGTTATTTTGGCAGCCTTCTTTATCCGAAACTACCGAAGTAAAATGTATGCCCTCAAGCTAGAAAAAATTGTACAAGAAAGAACCAAAGAACTAAACGAGGTTAATAAAGGACTTGAGTGGCTTGCCAACCACGACAACCTCACTCAACTGGCTAACCGAAACCATGTTCACAACACCTTAGAAGCAATTAAAGCACAAGGAGATTCTAAACCCACTGGATTTATCCTTATTGATTTGGATCATTTTAAATCCGTCAATGACAAATACGGTCATGAAATTGGAGATAAAGCCTTAAAGGCATTTGCTGACATGCTAAAAAAACAAGTCAAACCCCATCAAATTGCTTCACGCTGGGGAGGTGAAGAGTTTTTAGTGGTCTGCCCATCAACCAATAAAACCGAATTAGTGCAGTTGATTAATGACATATTGGAAAATTGTCGTCAAATTAAAATAGAAACCTCAGCCAAGAAACACTTACTTTTACGCTGTTCATTGGGATTTGCACACACACCTGAAAAGGCTAAACATTCGTGTTTTGAAAAAACCATTCAATTAGCTGATTTGGCATTGTACGATGCCAAAAACAAAGGCAGAGATTGCGCTGTTGGCTATCTCTGGAAGATTCATCCAAATGACCAATGGAAATTTAGCACTCTCCTAAATGACATAGATGGAGCGGTTAAAAATAACGTAATAGAACGAATAAAAATGACTTAAAAATCAAATGAACTCAACTTTTTTTCAAACCTTTTGACATCATCAAGGGTATCAATTCCATGAGGCATAGTTTGTTTGGCTTTTTTAGCTATAATTTTATAGCCATAAGATAAAACCCTTAGTTGTTCTAAGGATTCGGTTTTCTCAAGGGAGGTGGGTTTGAGTTGCGAAAATTCCTTTAAAAATTTGGCACGGTAAGCATACAATCCAATATGGTGTTTATAAGTTATACTTGAATCAAGACAACCTGCATTAAACCCATCGCGAGCAAAAGGAATAGCAGCTCGTGAAAAATACAGAGCATAATCTTTATTATCAGTCACAA
>JALSIL010000501.1 GCA_026990095.1 Lysobacterales bacterium | reverse complement strand
CGGGTTAATAATTATTTTTATAGAATACTTTAATTATCAGTTGAGCATCAAACGAAGGAAAGGTCTAGTGAAATTAGCTTATAAAAATCACTTAATTATTGCTGGATGGAATGAATTTACTCCAAATTTTATTAATGAACTTCTATTAGCGTGCAATTCGTTCAATAATAAAAAAATTACCATTGTTTGTATTGTTCAGGATCCAGAAATAATTATTAGTAATAATGACTACATTGATTCCTTGGTACAAAAGAAAGTAATTTCTTTTGTAAATGGATATATCAGGCAGAAAAAAACATTAGAGCAATCAAATGCTAATCAAGCAAAAACAATTATATTGCTTTCGGATGATGAGACAGTTCAATCAGACGAGAGAACTCTTTTGAGAGCTTTGTCTATTTCTAAGTTTTGCAAAGAAAAATGCTCAAAGACTGGAAAAAACATTAGTTCAGTTTATGTCATTGCCCAAGTAAATAACGGCGAGTTTGTAGAAGATTTACGAAATGCAGGGGTCAATGGGATTGTCAATAAAACAAATATCATTGATGGAATATTAGTTCAAAGTATTTTAAACCCTGGCGTATCTAAACTAATGAATAATATTTTGTCTTATAGCCATGAAACGAACGAGTTTTATACTATTGATCTTTCAAAGACGGAAAATTATTGCTTGAGAAACAAGACTTTTGATGAATTACTATTGCCGCTGAGGAAGCAAGGGATTCTACTTGTTGCGATAAGAGTTATTTATTGTGATGAAAGCAATAAAATTATTGTCGATGAAGGCGAAATAAATAATAGATTAACTAAAGAAGATTTATCTCGGCAAATAATAACAAACCCCATAACTAATGCAGAAATAAATCGAAAAACTACAGATAATTGTCAGCTTTTAGTCCTTGCTGTAGATGCCATGAAGGTAAAGCAAGGAGTACAAAATATTAAGCTATGATCAAGAGTATAAATTAATGGAAAGCCAGCTAACAAAAGCAATCAACACGGACATTTTTCCGCGGTGTTTGAGCTGTGCTAAAAATAAGGAAGCATAAAAGTCAGAGAAAAGTAGGGCGCATCACATAAATAAAGTGCTGCTGATGCAAGTGGCATTGAAGTTACAATGAACGGTGAAAATACTGAAAAGTAAAACTGAATAGCGGGACTGCTCCGAGATTCGATGAGGGTGGAAATACTTTCTTTTGAAAAGTGGTGATTAACATTTAAGCGTGTTAAATAAAGCGACTAATAGGTGCGTTGAGTTCAACTGAAAAAATAGCCTTTTAAAAGAGTGAAATTTTAGTTCAGAAACCGTTTCGGTGGTCATATTTAAAGTATCATTGCCTAAAACAATTGAATGAAATATGCATATAACAAGCGCAATTAACACGGACAATTTTCCGCGGTGCTCGTTTGTGCCGAGTGGCACAAGCCTCGCATCGCTCCAAATTGCCGGTTATCGCGGACGTTATATGCTTAGGCACTAAAAATAAGCTTTCATAAAATTGAGTAAAAAGTGGGGCGTATCACTCGAAACAAGTGCTGCTGATGAAGGTGGCTCTGTGGTTAGCATAATCTG
>JALSIL010000500.1 GCA_026990095.1 Lysobacterales bacterium | reverse complement strand
AAAGCCGCTGCGTGAGCCGTTGCCACAATGTGGTTTGAATAAGCTCCTCCAAAGGTTGCAATAAGGTTGCAGTTTTTTTCCAAAGCATGGGCAATGTTGTATTTTAATTTTCTTAGTTTGTTGCCTTGAATAAGAGGGTGGTTTAAATCATCTCTCTTGCATATAATTTTTACCTTGTTAAATGCTATAATTTTTTGACAAGGTGATTTATCAGGAATGAAATTTTTTTTACTCTGCTGTAAGTTGGCATTCATTATTTAACATAAAATGGTTTTCCCTCCGTTGAATCTAACAAAGATTCACATTAATTTCTTTAAATTCAAGGGCTTTAATTGATATATGCCTATACTTTACTTTATTATGTCCTATGGGTGCATCAAAATGTGATGCAAAATGGGAAAATAGGTTTAAATTTATGAAATTATTAATAGTGATTCTTGGGATTTTTGGAGCGCATTACGCAAGCTCCTCGGAATATATTTCAGTTAAAGCTGATTTGGATAATGGTTTGTTGCCCGTGGAAGCAGCAAAAAATGCACACAACAACAAAGAACAATCGCAAGATGTGGTTCAACAATTGGTGGACAATAATGTTGATGTTATCAAAGCGGTTCAAACTGTTGCCAATGAATGGTCCTCTTGTGAAGACACTTATTCTTCTGTTCGAAAAGGGGTGCAAATTGCTCCTGATCGAGCCGATGAAGTGGTTGCAGCAATTGCCACCATGCGGGGTTGCAGTTGTAATGCACAAAGCTTTTGGGCTCGTTCACGGTTAGAAAATCGACTTCGTCCTCGTGTTCATCGTGCACTTGTAGAAATCAGTTCGTCATGCAGTTGTGCCTCTGCTGGCATTGAAGCCGCCATTGAAATTGTACCGAATAAAGCAGAAGACATGATTGATGCTGTTTTGCGTGCTAAAAATAGAGCCGATACAACCGCTGATTCTATCGGTCAAATTGGCAAACTTCCAGAAAACAAATACTGGGGTGAGAACCAAGTTATTACCAAAGACAACAACCTTGTTAGAAGCGTCAGTACCTGTAAAGGGGATCACAATGAACTGGACGAATTTGATCCAGCTGTGTCATGGCTTAATAGCAATGAGAATGAATCAAGTGACGTTTTTAACTACAATAAAGTTCTTGGGCAACATAAACTGATTTGTGATGAGGAACAAAACGATGAAGCCAACAAAGAAAAACAAAACGAAACAGAAGAAGAAAACAATAAATTAATTATTTCTCAGTACATTGAAGGACAAGGCAATAACCAAGCATTAGAACTCTATAATGGAACAGATAAACCCATTGATTTATTAAGTGACAATTATCAAATTGAAGTCTATTTCCATGGTTATGATTTTCCTGGTGAGATTATTCAGTTAAAAGGTCTGGTGGAACCAAATTCAACTTACATTGTAGCTGATGCGAATGCGGCTGCTGATATATTGTCAGTAACGAATCAAAAAGTGAACGGGCTTATTTTTAAAGGCGCCGATGCGGTCGTCTTAAAATCAGGGCTTAATTCAAAACCTTGTCAATGTGCGGTTGCTACTGTGGCAGCTGCTATTAATAATATTGATGGAAAAGAAACGGAAAAAGAAATTTCTGAAACTAAAAAAGACTTCATCCAACGCATTGAGCAACATTACAAAAACACCAACACCCAAACCACTGTTGTTGACAGTATTGGGCGTATATTGGTCAATGACGAAGAAAACGAAACAAACCAAGATTTAGATCATCCCATTGTTGTGGATAAAACATTACGCCGATTTGACAACACCTGTTCAGGTGATCGCATTGAAATGGATGAGTTTATTGTTGACAAACAATGGACAGCCTATCCAGTTGATGACATACAAGATTCTGGCAATTTTTCAAAACAAGACTGTTTCACAACGCGTAAAGATTTATTAATTACCGAATACGTTGAAGGAACAGATAACAATGCTTCTATTGAGTTGTTTAATGGTACGGCACGTCCAATTAACTTCGATGAAGAAAAGTACATCTTAGAAATTTACAATGACGACGATGCCAATCCAGAGCAAGAAATTTATTTAACGGGAAAAGTTGATGCAAATGGTGTGTTTGTTATATCAAATGATGAAGCAGCCCAAGAGTTAAAACAAAAGTCTAATCAATTAAGTGGCAGTCTTTTGTTACAAAATACCCGGGCAGTTGTATTAAAGAAAGTGGTGTTGCCCGCTTACCAATCTTGTTATGCAGATATTGCTCAATGGCTGACAAAATCACCTAAAAATGGTATCACTTATACCTTATCACCGATTCTTGATCCAGGTGGCGGACCACAAACGGATGATGACCCCAGAGATGGTGATGATGGTGGTGAGTTAGCGAGCCCAAATTAATTCAATTAAAGGAGCCGGGTGTTGCTCTTTTTAACAACAAAACAATGGGTGAAAACAAAGTGTTTCACCCTTTTTTAATTTAAAAATATATGAATAAAGAACACACTATTGCAATTGTTGGTCTTGGCTATGTTGGGCTTCCGCTTGCTGTGGCATTTGCAGAATTTTACCCAACAATTGGTTATGACATCAATACAAACAGAGTATCTGAGTTGAAGAACAACCAAGATTCAACACTCGAGACCACCTCTGATGAATTACAACAAGCAAAACAGCTTTCATTTACCACAAATTTAATGGATATTACAGGGGCTAATGTTTTTATTATTACCGTCCCAACCCCAGTTGATGCCAATAACTTACCAGAATTATCACCACTTGAAAGTGCTTCTAACGCCATCGGAAGTATTCTTAAAAAGGGCGATATTGTTGTTTATGAGTCAACGGTTTTCCCAGGAGCTACCGAAGAATACTGTGCCAAAATCTTAGAAAGAGTCAGTGGCTTAAAGCTAAATACTGATTTTACGCTTGGTTATTCGCCTGAGCGCATAAATCCTGGTGATAAAGTTCATACGCTTAGAACAATCACCAAAGTTGTCGCGGCTTCTGATAAAAAAACCAAAAAGGTACTCAATCAATTGTATACCAGAATAATTGATGCAGGCGTTTATATAGCGTCTTCTATCAAAGTAGCAGAAGCGGCAAAAGCGGTTGAAAACACGCAACGCGACATGAATATTGCCTTTATGAATGAACTGTCCGTCATGTTTAACCACATGGGCATTGATACCTTAGAGGTTATAAAAACGGCATCAACCAAATGGAATTTTTTACCGTTTACTCCAGGGCTTGTTGGAGGGCATTGTATAGGCGTAGATCCTTATTATTTAATTCATAAATCCCAAGAAAGTGGTTATTATCCTCAATTGATAACCACTGCAAGGCGAATTAATGAAAGCATGAGTCAGTATGTTGTCGATAGGTTCTTAAAAAAACTGGCTTTAAGTCGAATTCATGTGGTTAATGCCAAAGTGCTTATTTTTGGTTTAACCTTTAAAGAAAACTGCCCAGATTTGCGCAATACACGTGTGATTGAAATTATCCAAGAACTATCAAAATGCCATGCTAAAGTTGATGTTTTTGATCCGTGGGCTGATGAAAAACAGGCAAAACAATTTTTTGGCATCACCTTGCAAAAAGAATTAAAACAAAACCATTATGATGCTGTTTTATTAGCAGTTGCTCATAATGAGTTTATTCAGCTTGGAGAGTCTGGCATCAGAAACACCCTGAATAAAAATGGCATTGTTTTTGATATTAAAGGCATGTTGCCATCTGACTCTGTGGATGAGAGGTTATAAATGACTATTTTAGTAACTGGAGCAGCAGGCTTTATTGGATCCCATGTATGCGAATACTTACTCGATCGTGGTGATTGTGTTATTGGTGTTGATAACTTGAATGATTACTATGATATTAATCTGAAACATGCTCGATTAGAAAAACTTTCACACAGCAATTTTACCTACTATAAAATTGATATTGCTGATAAAGATGCAATTAATGATATTTTTATTAACCACAATATTAAAAAAGTGGTTAACCTTGCCGCTCAAGCAGGAGTTCGTTACTCCATTGAAAACCCTTGGTCATACCTTAACAGTAACTTAACTGGGTTTTTAAGTATTCTTGAAGCCTGTCGACACAATAAAGTTAAGCATTTGGTTTATGCTTCATCCAGTTCGGTGTATGGTGCGAACAAACATTTACCTTTTAGCGTTGAAGATTCCGTAGATCACCCGCTTTCTTTGTATGCTGCCACCAAAAAATCAAACGAGCTTATGGCACATAGTTATTCTCATCTTTATGACTTACCCACAACGGGTTTGCGGTTTTTTACTGTTTATGGCCCATGGGGGCGACCAGATATGGCTTTGTTTTTATTTACCAAAAATATTCTAGCAAACAAGCTCATAAAGGTATTTAATTATGGCAACCACTCGCGAGACTTTACTTATATTGATGATATTGTTGAGGGCATTATTCGTGTTTTAGATAAACCACCGGTATCAAATCCAGACTATGATTTTTCACACGCCAGTCCTGCTGAGTCATCGGCCCCTTATCATGTTTACAATATAGGTAACGATAATCCAGTAAAGCTGATGGATTATATCCATGCTATTGAAAATGCCTTAGGCATAAAAGCGCAAATGGAATTACTGCCTTTACAACCAGGTGATGTACCTGATACGCAAGCAGATGTTGATAAACTTATTAAAGATGTTGGATTTAAACCCAACACACCAATACAAACTGGTATAGACAAATTTATTGCATGGTATCGCCATTATTACGATGTTTAAAGAGCATTTTTTATTATCAGAACTTATAGCCAATGATAATCAATTATCCAAATTTACCCAGACCTCCCAAATCATTAACCATGGGCTTGCCCCCATTGTCTCAAAATTAACTCCTTCTACAAAGCTGCAAAAAGCCACTCTTCTCGAACATGCCAAGTACAAAAACTGGCTTTTAAAAGCCCAAAATTTATGTGGATTATTGAACCAACATAAGATTAAATTTATTATCTTCAAAGGTTTTGCTTACAGCCACACACTTTACCAACAACAACCCGTGCGTCCCTACAGTGATATTGATATACTTGTTGATGAAAAGGACTATAAAAACATTGAAAAGCTGTTAATCCATCAAGGATATAAAGCCGTAGCTTCTCGTCAAGGTCGCTTTATAAGTTATCAAAACAGTTTTTATGATGAAAAAAACATCCAAACAATCTTTGATATTCACTGGCAAATAAGTAACCGCACGGAAATTCACCCTTATTTTCAATTTGAAAAAATTTATAATGCCAGCAAGCCAATTAAAACAAGCCATTTTTCCTTTCAAACTTTGGACTCGATTCACGCATTTATCTATGCCTGTTTTCATTACCAAGCCCACCGCCCAGAAGACAGAAAGCATATCTGGCTTTATGATTTGGCTTTGCTTTGGAAAGGTTTCACTGTTAAAGAACAAGAAAACTGCTTAAAATTGGCAAATCATTTTCACCTCTATCATTTGGTTGGTGGTACACTTAAAAAAATGCAATTTGTCTTTGGGAACTTAATAAACTCTAAAAGCCTTAAAGGACAACCCTTTATATTGAAAAATAATTATCTGCAAAGCCGAAATACAAAAGGCATTGATTTCTATCATCGATTAAAAAAACTTAAAGGCATTAAAGCTAAAACCCTCTATTTATCTGAATACGTATTTCAAAACACGCATTACGTGCAATCACGATACCACCTTAAAACAAGAAAGTGGGTTTATTTCTTTTATCCTCGCATGTGGTTAGAGGACATGCTTAAACTCATAAAAAAACCCTGAAATTTATATTTTCAGGGTTCTTAGAACTCAATGAAAGCTTCTTTTTAATTTCTTAATTTATTCGGGAGCATGTACGCACCAGCCATAAAGAGTATGGCTATAATTCCAGCAACTACTGCACCATTAACGCCATCAATTAGGGCAGGAACAGACTCATTTCCTGTAACCGCTAAAGACACTTTGCCACCAGCAATCTTAGTATATAAAAAGTCCATGTTTTCTTGTAACCAGCCATACATCAATACGTAAACCCATGCACCAACTAAACCGCCAAGAATCATAAACAGTGAATCTTTTCGTCCAGAACCAAGAGCGGCAATGGTTGTTCCGGGGCAATAGCCACCCAAACCAAAACCAATACCAAATATGGCTCCTCCAACGATAACACCAATATAGGCAGACTTAATTTGAATATGCGATGTAGGGATGACATTGACTGCCATTAAAATAAACAGTAAAAGACTGGAAAAACCAATGGCAAATAAGATAACTTTTGCCAAATGCAAATCTGTTAAGCGCAAAAAACCAACAATCTTATTAGGGTTTGTGGCTTGTACTTTATGTAAAACTGCGCCAAATAAACCGCCAACAACGAGTGCTAAAATAATATTAGTATAATTCATCACAATCTCCTATTTCTTAAATACAATAATGGCTACGGGAACTGCAACTGCAAAAACACCGGCTGCGAATAAATAACCACTCAAAGATGTCTGCATCATACCACTCATCATATGACCAGAAGTACACCCTCCTGCCAATCGTGAACCAACAAGAATAAAGAAACCCGAGGCAAATGCACCTAACATGCGTTTGGTCCAGGATGAGCCGAGGTTTTCTCGCCAAACATGCGGTATCCATGCTTCCTCCTTTTCAACTTTTGGACCACCAAGTTTGGAAGCAACAAAACCACCTAAAAACATAGCAATTACAAAAACAAACCCATAATTTGAGATGTTTAAACTGTTTTTTGCGTATTGACCATTGTTCTTATTTAAGTAGGTATTGCTACTTGAATAAGTTTTATTTCCCTCGGCATCTATTGTCTCTTTTGCCAAGTCTGGGTTGAGTTTACAAAAAATAAAACAATCTGCTATGACGTATTGTGTTGAGACACCGATTGGTTTAACTAAAGCGACTGCTAGTAGAAATACTGTCCCCAGTATTAATCCACTTTTGAGCCATCCCCATGAATTACTCATATTATAATCTCCTCTTTTAAGCACATTTCTCTGCTCTTTATGTGTGTTATTAAAATTTAGCATAGAAAACAGACTGATAGGCACTCTTTCTCAGTTGCTTCTTAAGGCTTTGCTAAATTACCATTAACTAATATAGCATTGCTTATGTAATTTAAGCAATGCTTTTTTGTTTTTGATAATGAATTTATTCCCGGAGTACTGAACAACCAGTTGCACAAGTTACGCTATGTTCTGTCTTCTTTAAGGTCTAAAATTTGATGTAACTCGATTTTAAGCTTTTTTGCAATGTCTTGAGAAATAGTGAGTTTAATAAAAATACAAGCACTGTCTATTGCATCTGAGAGTTTGTTATGAGTATTCTCCGCGTTAAGAATTTTATTTATAACTTTAGTGTTGTTATTTGGTAAATGCTTTTGAATGGTAGCAATTAAATTCTGTTGGATATCACCTATTTTAGAGTGAGGCATGGAGTTTGGGTTATCGGCAATATTAACAATAAAACCTTGTTCTTCTAGGTCTCTTAGGCATTCGTCTGCATGCCATTGTTCTGATGAGTTTGATAGGATTGTCGCAGCGTTATTTTTGCCATTTATCATAATCAGAACAAAGCGATGAAAATGATCAAGTTTGTAAGTTCTTTTTTCAATTTCTTCATTTCCTTTCGCCGTTCTACGGTAAACTTCACTCATGGCTAATCAGAAAAGGCTTCGATAATACTTTTGATAAGCTTGATGGTGATGAGTACATACACCGCACCAAAGACAAAAACACCAGCTACGGTCAAACGCAAAATATGTTCGGGTAATTGGTTAAAAAAGGGCAGGGCAAAATAACCTAAGGTGAAAATTATGACCAGTACCGTCAAATATTTCCAGTACTTACCGACTAACCCACCTGAAAATTGAGAATTAAGTTTAAGCACCAAAAACAAACAGTAAGCCATTAGTGCTGCTGCAACGATAAAAATATAATTAGCGATATCCACAGGTTTTTCCTTTGTAAACAATTGTTAACTTTAGTAGGGTATACAACAGCATAAACCAATAAACCAACTTTGGAAATAAATTTGTGCCAATTTTCAATATTTTTTTTTAAAAATGGCAGTTCTATCCCAAAAAATAACTAAAACCTTGGTTTTTTGTATAAGTTTAGCTAAGTTTAGCTTGAGTTACCTTAAGTTCTTCATATAACGCTTCAGGTACACGTGTGCCAAAACTTTGTAAATATTCTGTCGTGTTCTTGATTTCATCTACCCAACCCGATGCATTGACAGCCAGTAAGCGGGACAAGTCCTCACGGTTAAAGCCATCTAATCCGTCCAAATTAAAGTCTTCAACTTTTGGCATGTCGCCTAAGGCGGATGATTGAGCATCAACTTTTCCTGTCACGCGTTTAACTATCCATTCAAGAACTCGCATATTATCACCAAAACCAGGCCACATAAATTTACCGTCTTCGTCTTTTCTAAACCAGTTAACAGTAAATACCTTGGGTAGATTCGCGTCTTCTTTATCAAACGATAACCAATGAGACCAATAATCAGCAAAATGATAACCACAAAACGGCTTCATCGCCATTGGATCGTGACGCACAACGCCAACAGCTCCTGTTGCTGCAGCCGTTGTTTCCGATGCTACAGTTGCTCCCATCAAAACACCGTGTGCCCAGTTGCGTGCTTGCGTCACCAGTGGCACTAGAGATTCGCGACGACCGCCAAAAACAATGGCTGAAATTGGAACCCCTTTAGCATCTTCGGCTTTGGGAGAGTAACTTGGGCAACGTTTTGATGCCACCGTAAATCGAGAATTTGGATGCGCTGCAGGACCATTTTCAGGATTGTAAGGATTACCTTTCCAATCTTGGACTGGCACTCTATCATCCAGACCTTCCCACCATGGCTGATTATCTTGGGTCAAACCAACATTGGTAAAGATTGTGTCTTCAAACAACATAGCCAATGCATTTGGATTGGTGTCTTTTGCAGTTCCTGGTGCGACGCCAAAAAAACCTGCCTCGGGATTAATTGCCCAAAGCCTGCCGTCTTCTCCTGGACGCATCCAACAAATATCATCTCCGATTGTGGTAATTTTCCACCCATCCTTAACGTAACCTTCTGGTGGTATAAGCATGGCTAGGTTTGTTTTGCCGCAAGCCGAAGGAAAGGCTGCAGCAATATAATGGGTTTCGCCTTGCGGATTTTCTAAGCCTAAAATTAACATATGTTCAGCTAACCAACCTTCGATTTTTGCTTGGTAAGAGCCAATGCGCAAAGCATGACACTTTTTACCTAATAAGGCGTTGCCTCCATAACCAGAGCCATAAGATTTAATGCTCAACTCTTCTGGAAAGTGCATAATGTAACGGCGTTCTGGATCAAGTTCGCCTGTTGAGTGCAAGCCTTTAACAAAATGCCCTTCATTTTCAATACGGTTTAATGCCGGTGTTCCCATGCGTGTCATTAAACGCATATTTTGTACCACATAAGCACTGTCTGTTATTTCAACGCCACAACGTGAAATAGGAGAATCAATTGGCCCCATGCAATAAGGAATAACATACATGGTGCGACCATGCATACAACCCTCAAAGAGTTCATCTATTTTAGCATGGGCTTTTTGTGGGTTCATCCAGTTGTTATTGGGTCCTGCGTCTTCTTTATCCTCTGTGCAGATAAATGTCAGGTGCTCAACACGTGCCACATCTTGCGGATCGGATAAATGCAAAAAGCAATTTGGGTGCGTTTTTTCATTTAATTTAATGTAATCACCTGTTGATAATAATAAATCATCTAGTTCACTCTTTTCAGATTCAGAACCTGTGCACCAAACGATTTTCTCAGGCGCAGTTAATTGCGCCACTTCTTTAACCCAGTTTTCTAAGGATTGTAATGTTGTATTTGACATAATCTTATGTATTGTGTGTGAATTTGTTTGTTTTAATCTCTTAAGCTCTGGCTTATTTAATGCGTGCTAAAATCCCATCTAACTCGTCGACGGAATGGTAGTTGATAATTAATTTTCCTTTGCCTTTTTTACTGTGTTTGATTTCCACATTTGAACACAGTTTCTCTGTTAATTCTTGTTCAAGTCTTAGAATATCTCTATCGACTTTCTTTTCTGGTAACTCAAGTTTTTCTTTACCAAAAGATTTAATAAATTTTTCTGTTACGCGAACACTCATCGCTTTGGCTATGATTTCATGTGCTGCTTTTAATTGTTGGTTTTTTTCTAAAGCTAATAAGGCGCGGGCATGACCCATTTCAAGCTTGCCATCATCAACGAGTTTTTTAACCTCTTTGTGTAACTCTAAAAGACGCAATAGATTACTCACGGCTACGCGTGAACGCCCTACGGCATTTGCTGCTTCTTGGTGTGTGAGTTCAAACTCTTTTATCAGGCGTTGCAGGGCAACGGCTTCTTCCAAAGGGTTTAAGTCTTCGCGTTGAATATTTTCAATCAAAGCCATGGCAATGGTTTGCTGGTCATCAACGTTGCGAACAACCACAGGAATTTTGCCCAGTTCTGCAATTTGTGCCGCACGCCAGCGACGTTCTCCAGCTATGATTTCGTATTTGTTCTTGCCAATACTGCGTACAATCACAGGTTGTACCATTCCTTGGGCTTTAATCGAGTCAGCTAATTCACGCAACTTCATCATATCCATCTTGGTGCGTGGTTGGTATTTTCCTGGTTGAATTAAATCAACATCCAATTCAGTTAATTGTTTATCAGAACCCCTTTGATTGCCGACGTCTTTAGGTTTTGCACCTAAAAGTGCATCAAGTCCACGTCCTAAACCTCTTTTCTTTGTCGCCATTAGCTGTTTCCTCTAATTACTTCACCAGCCAAGCCAATATAAGCAATGGCTCCGCGGGATGATTTATCGTATTCAATAACACTCATTCCATGTGAGGGTGCTTCTGCTACACGGACATTGCGGGGAATAACCGTGATATAAACCTTGTCACCGAAATGTTCTAATAGTTGGGCAGAAACATCGTTGGCTAAGTTATTGCGGCCATCAAACATGGTGCGGATAATGCCTTCGATTTCCAAATCTGGATTGGCGTTAGATTGCACGCGTTGAATGGTATCCAACAAGGATGCC
>JALSIL010000499.1 GCA_026990095.1 Lysobacterales bacterium | reverse complement strand
ATGATGGGGGTTAAACTTGCATTTGAGATGCGTTTTTCACTACCCAAGAAAACCTGCTATTGCAGGTTTTTTTGTGGGTAAGGGTTTTTTTATTTAATTAATGCT
Organism: Lysobacterales bacterium; assembly: GCA_026990095.1. Taxonomy (GTDB): domain Bacteria; phylum Pseudomonadota; class Gammaproteobacteria; order Xanthomonadales; family Marinicellaceae; genus NORP309. The sequence continues at coordinate 1,477 of JALSIL010000499.1, read as the reverse complement.
TTGTTTGTTATTTTGTCTATTGTACATGATGCAATATATGTGCATAATAACACCCATGATAAAAACATTTAGACACAAGGGTCTTGAATTGTTTTTCACCACAGGGAGTTTAAAATCAATTCAAGCACAACATGAAAATAGACTTTCTATTCGATTGCAAGCCCTGCATACTGCGGTTAATATCGAAGATATGAACATACCAGGGTTCAGGCTGCACCAGTTAAAAGGAGAAAGGCAAGAAACTTGGTCCATTAATGTCAGTGGAAACTGGAGAATAACGTTTGAGTTTTCAGACGGTCATGCATACATAGTAAATTATGAGGATTATCACTAATGAGTATTAAACAACATAAGCCAATGCATCCAGGGCAATTTATCAAAGAGGTGTACTTAAAACCATTTAAAATAACCAATACCGAGTTAGCATTAAAGTTAGGCGTTGATACTTCTACAGTTAGTCGAATGCTTAGAGGTCATACTGATGTTGTGCCATTGATGGCATTGAAACTTTCAAAAGTCATTGGCAGAACACCTGAAAGTTGGCTATTAATGCAAGACAACTTTAACTTACATCAAATTGAGAAAACAGCAGATTTAAGTATTTGTGAAAAAATCAAGTTTGCAGTTTGACATCCTCACCACTAAAGAGGCAGTGGTTTTTAGAATTAGAAACTAACTATTTCATATTTAAGTTTAACAACAAAACGCAAGTTACAGGTTGCTTACGTTTTGTTGCCAAAACACTTAATTTAAATCACTTTTAGATTTCTTTGCATACTTTAATGTAAGTAACTGATTTAACGCCTGACCCAGCACCAGTTACTGCTGTGATACTTGAACCATCACCAGTTACTGCTAAGTGGGATGTATCCCACTCAAACCCAACAAAGCCAAAAAAGCGTCGGCTAAAGCCAACGATCCAAAAGAACCAACTGGTCAGTGGGATTTATCCCACTCAAACCTCAACTAAAAAACAAAAGCTGTCAGTTAAAACCATACTTTTGTTGTATCGATAAATTTTTAAGCCTTTTAAGCTATGACAATTGCTGTTATTTAAACTATAATATCCATTCTTTTTAGCCCTTATAATCATGAATAACTTTACCTTTTATAATCCGACACGCATTCACTTTGGTGTTGGTCAAATTGAAAAAATCAGATCAGAAATACCAGCTAATGCTCGTGTTTTGATTATTTATGGCGGTGGTTCGATTAAGTCAAACAGTGTTTATGAGCAGGTTTCATCTACTTTAGCGGAATATAAGTGGTTTGAATTTTCTGGAATTGAGCCTAATCCACTTTACGATACGGCGATGAAGGCTTTGGATGTTATTAAACACCATAATATTGATTATTTGTTGGCTGTTGGTGGTGGTTCGGTAGTTGATGCGACTAAATTTATCGCGGCGGCGGCTTTGTTTGTTGAAGAAAACCACAACAACGACCCGTGGGATATTTTGACCCAACAATTAAAAAT
>JALSIL010000498.1 GCA_026990095.1 Lysobacterales bacterium | reverse complement strand
ATTACCTGCACAATTTCAACCGCATGTTTGGTGCAGAAACCATGAAAAAAGTAGTCGCTTCAGTCAATGGCACAATAAGATTTACTGGTTTATTCAAAACAAGCATGAAACTCGAAGGCATAGACAAACATTTAAAACTGATAGAAAGTTATAAGAAACTGCATACAGCTCGGAGCAACATTTAACTCAGATACAGTAAATATTATCAAAAATACTATTGAAATGAAGAAATTTAAAAACACACACCTTAAAAAATACAATCTAGGCTTTTTTCCTACACCTTTGCATAAGTTAGGCAACTTATCAAAAAGCTATTTGGATTATTCACTTTACATCAAAAGAGATGACCAAACAGGTTTGGCTTCGGGTGGTAATAAAACCAGAAAACTGGAGTATCTTATACAACAAGCATTGGATAATAAATGCGATGCAGTGGTGACTGCTGGTGCACAGCAATCCAATCATTGTCGGCAAACGGCGGCGGCTTGTGCACAAGTGGGACTTGAGTGCCATATAATTGTCAAAGGCTGTGAGCCTGAGGTTTATCAAGGTAACTTATTGTTGTCGCAATTATTGGGTGCAAAAATTCATTTCACCAATGATTATGCCAAGGATATTGATTTTGAGGCATATATTTCACATTTTAATAAAGGTAAAAAGGTTTATATTGTGCCTATTGGTGGTTCTAATATTACGGGTGCTTTGGGTTATGTGGATGCTGTTGGTGAACTAAAACAGCAATTGTGTGAACAAAATATCCAGCTTGATTATGTGTTTATTGCGTCAAGTTCGGGCGGTACTCAAGCAGGTATTATGTTGGGTATGCAGTTACATGACTTGGATTTTGAGTTGATACCGATAAAAATTGATAAGGATAACGGCGAGCAATGCACACTAGCCCTAGATGTGTTGTCGATTGTGCAAGAAGGGCAAAAAATAGTGCAGTTAGACAAGAAATTTACCTTGGCTGATATTCCAATAAATAGAAATTATAACCAAAAAGATTACGGCATCATGACGGATAATGAAATTTCCGCCATTAATGAGTTGGCGTTAACTGAAGGCATTTTATTAGATCCTGTTTACACGGGCAGAGCTTTTTATGGCATGTTGGATTGTTTAAAAAACAATAAATTAAAGCCCGATTCAAACGTGCTTTTTTGGCACACTGGCGGTTTGCCTGCTTTATTTGATTATGCTGATGGGTTTGGGTCTTCTAAATAATTTTATACGCCATCGGACTTTGTTTATTTAAAGCTATCATAAAAACGGTTACAATGGTTTTTTTATAATTTATTTCGATGCAAAATTTTCTAGACTCAATTAAAAAGCTCCTTGATAAGCTGCCCACCAGTTGGGTAGAACTCACCACCCATCGTTTGGATATTTACAACGAATCGAAGGCGAAATCTGAGTTTTTGGATGAATTAAAAAAACACATTGCCAAAGGTGAATACACAACAGATGACTTGGAACAATTACCAACGGCTTACGATTACATCCGTTTAGGGCATCAGTTGTCTAGCCTTTTGGAGTGGGTTTTGGCAGAAATAAATAATATTTCAAATGAACAAATCATTTCTTTTTCC
>JALSIL010000497.1 GCA_026990095.1 Lysobacterales bacterium | reverse complement strand
GGCGCGAGTGTAATTAGGAAGTTAAGTTTATAATGCTTAGATAATACATCTTGAATGGCTGTAATTTCAGTAAAAGAGGCGGTGGTGTTGCTTTGAAAGCCCAAATAAGCAAAAGCAACTATAACAATTATATAAGATGGGATGGTGGTATAAAGCATAGACTTGATGTGGGCATATAAATCCGTACCCGCACTCATAGAAGCTAAGTTTGTGGTATCTGAAACTGGCGAAAGTTTATCACCAAAAGTGGCACCTGATATGACCATGCCAGCAACCAAGGGCAAGGGCACATTAAGCACGGTACCGATTCCCATAAAAACCACACCCAATGTGCCAACGGTTCCCCAAGAGGTGCCAATTGATATAGACATGATGGAGCATAAAATTAAACCAATGGGTAAAAACCATTGAGCAGAAATCCAATTAAGTCCGTAATAAATCAGAGCAACCACCGTGCCAGAATGCATAAAAGAGGCAATAACAATTCCGATCAAACAAAAAATATAAATAGCGGATAATGAACGTGACAAACTGTCACTCATCATTTGCCGTATTTGTTCAAAATTATATCCTAATAAACGGGCATTTAATGCCACCCATATCAATACAAAAAACAAAATGATATGTAAAGAAATTTTCATCTTGAATAATCCAAGTGAAATCATCAAAATTAAAACTGAAAAGACTATAGAGGCATGAAGTAAAGAGCTAGTTTTTGTCGGCATGATGACCTGTTAATAAATGAATGTTCAATATCATATCCTTTTTATAACTAATATGCAAAGCCCTTATTATTGAGTTATAATTCCACCATGAAAAAATTACAAATAATCGTTCCAGTCTTTAATGAGCAAGAAGTTGTAGACATTTTTTACGAAAAAATGAAACAAATCCTAAGCACGTGTGGTGTTCAATGGACTATTTTATTTGTCGATGATGGGTCAAGTGATGGCACCGTTTCGCACATAGAATTTTTGCGGCACAAAGATTCTCGTGTTGGTTTTATCAGTTTAAGTCGGAATTTTGGCAAAGAATACGCCCTAACAGCAGGACTTGATCATGCCGATGCCGATGCGGTTGTGGTTATTGATGTGGACTTGCAAGACCCGCCTGAATTGATACCGCAGATGTTGCAAGAATGGCAAAAAGGCTACGACGTAATTTATGCCACAAGACGAAAACGCGAAGGAGAAACCTACCTAAAAAAAGCCACGGCATCGTGGTTTTATACAGTCATTAATAAAATGAGCAAAATATCCATTCCCAAAGACACAGGCGACTACCGTTTAATGGATATAAAAGCCGTCAGGGCTATCAACAAGTTACGCGAAAGCAATCGATTCATGAAAGGAATTTTTGCTTGGGTAGGTTATAAACAAAAAGCGATTTATTTTGATCGCAAAGAACGCTTCGCAGGCGAGACCAAGTTTAATATGCGTAAGCTTTTTTCTTTTGCAATGGATGGCATTACTTCATTTTCTTATGTTCCTCTTAAGTTTGCCACGTGGATTGGTACAGCCGTTGCCTTGTTTTCTTTTTTGTACGGAATAAAAGTCATTTTAAAGGCTTTGATTTTTGGTGGCGACCCACAAGGTTACCCAACAATGATGGTGGTTATTTTATTTTTAGGCGGCATTCAATTAATGGCTCTGGGCATTATTGGAGAATACTTAGGGCGTTTATTTGAAGAAAACAAACAACGCCCTTTGTATTTAATTGATAAATATCATCCGCCTAAGGCTGCTGATAAAGAAGATTAGCTCTCTATTTTTTTACCTTTACAAATTTCAAAGTAAATCTATCGGTATTGCCCGTGACTGTTTTTCTTCCCACTTCATAACGCAGCTCATCATCAGGGCGGTAGTGGAGGTTGCTGTAATCGACTAATTTAAAACCAGCCTCTTGAATTTCTTTAATGGCAAGAACTGGGTCAAATCGTCTGCGATTTTCATTGTCATCGCCTTGCATATGTCTGCGGGTATGATCCACAACACCGTATATGCCACCTACTTTCAAGGCCTTATAAACGGCGTGATTCATGGCTTTTCTGCCTTCAAAATCAAAATTGTGGTAATTTCTAAAGGTCAAAACCATGTCGGCATTTTTGGTGCCTAAGTCAGTGTTTTCAATTGAATAAAATTTAGCCCCTTCTTTGCGATACATTTTGTTGTTTTTCGCTAAAACCTTAACACCTTTAAAGTTGTCATTGTTCTTTAACAAAGACTTTTCGATGCGTGAAGTTCCATAAGCAACGGAAAAATCACCGTTCTCTTTTAAAACAGGGGCTAACAGTTTTGTATACCAACCACCACCAGGAATAAGTTCGACAACTTTCATGTCATCACGCAAGCCAAAAAATTTGAGCGTGCTAATGGGGCGACGATTTCTATCGCGCTGAGTTTCCTTTTCAGTACGGATAGAAGACTCCAAGGCTGAGACTAGCTTCGCCTCCGTGGTTTTAAAATCATCGGCATAAGTTGCAAAACTGATGACTAAAAGTAATAATGTTTTCATGCGTTAACTCTCTCTATTTGTTTATGTGAGTTGTTTAGACAATTTTAACGCCAATTGTTCCAATTTAATAGGATAAATTATGAGTTTAAAAAATTTACAGGATGTTTTTGGGTTTGAGGAATTTAAAACTGGTCAACAACAAGTCATAGAAAAAGTTGTTCAGGGCAAGTCTGCCTGTGCTATTTTCCCCACAGGTTCGGGTAAATCCTTGTGTTATCAATTACCCGCCTTACAACTGCAAGGCATCACTTTAGTGGTTTCGCCTTTATTGTCTTTAATGAAAGACCAACTGGATTTTTTATTGTCACACAATATTTCGGCGGCACGACTGGACTCTTCTTTAGAGCGTGAAGAATACAATAAGGTGCTAGAAAGAGCCAAAAGTAACCACTTAAAAATCCTGATGATTTCAGTTGAACGTTTTAAAAATGAACGTTTTCGCGGGCAATTGCAACGCATGAATGTATCGCTCATGGTAATAGACGAAGCCCATTGCATATCCGAATGGGGGCATAATTTTCGCCCAGATTATTTAAAATTACCTCAATACCAACGCGAATTTAAAATTCCACAAGTCTTATTGCTCACCGCTACGGCAACTCAACAAGTGGTTGTCGATATGCAAGCCAAGTTTGCCATTGATAAAGATGATGTGGTGATTACTGGATTTTACCGAGAAAATCTGTTTTTACAGATGCAACCAACTCCAAGCAAAAATCGCCCACACGCTTTGTTTGCTGCCTTAGCTAAAAATCCAGATTTGCCTTCAATTGTCTACGTCACTTTACAAAAGACGGCTTATGAAGTTGCTGAGTTTTTAAAGAACAAAGGCATTAACGCACACCATTACCATGCAGGCATGAAAACAGATGAGCGTGAATTGATTCAAAACCAATTTATGCAAGGGCAAATCAACTGCATCGTTGCCACCATCGCTTTTGGTATGGGCATTGATAAAAAAGATGTCAGGTGCGTAATTCACTATGACTTGCCCAAGTCCATAGAAAATTACAGCCAAGAAATTGGTCGTTCAGGGCGGGATGGCAAAAGGTCTCTGTGCCAAATCTTAGCCAATAGCGATGGCATAACCGTGCAAGAGAATTTTGTCTACGGAGATACACCTGATTTCAAAGGCATACAACTATTGCTAGAACAAATTCAAAACAGTCAAGAGCCTTTTTGGGAAACCAAAATTATCACCTTATCCAATGAATTGAATATCAAAGTGTTGCCATTAAAGACCTTATTAGTTTATCTGGAAATGCGAGGAATCATTAAACCAAAATTCACTTATTTTGAAGAATACTCGTTTAAAAATTGTGATACCGATGCCATTATCAACCGTTTTCAAGCAGAACGCCGTGATTTTATCGCAGCTATATTTCACAACAGCATCAAGAAAAAACTCTGGACCTACGTCGATATTCAAGCAATCATGGAAAATTATTCCACCGATAGAGCACGCATTATTGTTGCCTTGGAATACTTTGAACAGCAAGGTCTGTTAGAGTTACAGGCCAAACAATCGGTGGAACGCTTTGATATAGTCACTCACAACTATGATGCGAAAGAAGTAGCAAAAGAGCTGTTTAATGTCTTCTTGAAAAAAGAGCAAACCGAAGTGCAACGCATCCACAACATGGTAGCTTTATTTGAATCTGATGCTTGTTTAAGTAAAGAGTTAGCGCATTATTTTGGAGAAGAGTTGAATTTTGAAAAATGCGGGCATTGTTCGCATTGTTTAACGGGTCAAGCGAACTTTGAAAGTGAAAATAAACTGACCAAAATTGAAACTCATGATTTTGAGCAACTCACCGCCGAGTTTATCCACGCCATTGGCGATGCCTTTAGTGCCAACAATTTGGTTAAATACCTGTGCGGAATCTCGACTCCGATTTTTAGAAAATACAAAATCAGGGCACTGCCCTATTTTGCCTACCTTGAAAAATACCCTTATGCCCTAGTCAAAACATGGGTTTTGTCGCATTTAAGTCTTAAAGCTCATCCAACAAGTGATTGTTAACCAAGGTGCTCGGGGTGTAATAACCTGATTTGGTGGTTGCAAGGGTGTGTTCGACCATTTTTAATCCACCTGTCATGGTTAAGGTGTAACCGTTGTCCGTTTCAAGGCGCACTGTTTTGCATTCGCCTTTGGCATTTTTTACCTCACCCCAAAGGTAAGTTTTTAGTTTTTGTCTTTGTTTGTCGGTAGGACCACGAACTGATTTTTCTATGCGGTTTTTTAAGAAATTTTGCACAAAACCTAAACCCAATAAGCCGCGAATATAATTCATGCGTTTAAGTTTTTTAACTAAGTTGGGTGAGGCAGGAATATACACTTCTATGTTTGGAATTTTTGTGGTGAAATGAGCCGTTGACACATCACCCCACGGAATGCTCATGGCAAGTTTTTCACCATTGCCAAAATCTATTTTTCGGGTTTTATAGGCGAGTGGTACAGAGATAATTTTGCCATTTTCTCTAATTTTCCCACCGGATGCCAGCCCCTCAACAGAGGTTTTGGCGGTTCCCGGGGAAAATCCAGATTTGGAATCAAAGCCTAAGGCTAAATGCGTCGCATCGGGCATTAGTTCTTTGAGTTGTGATGCCAAGCAATCTGTTGGAATGACATCAAAGCCAACGCCAGGGCATAAAACAATGCCCGCTTCTTTGGCTTGTTTATCAAATGATTTTGCCATTTCGAATACGGCTATTTCGCCGGTAATATCAAGGTAATGAGTCTGACTGTTAAGACAAGCTTGAATCATGGCTTTTGCGGTGTGAGAAAAAGGCCCTGCACAGTTAATCACCACATCAACATCGTGTAAGTTTTGAGCAATAATTGTGGGGCTTGACAAGTCAAAGACTCGTGATTCAAACCCCAAATCATTGGCGAATGTTTTTATGGTTTGGCTATTTCTGCCTGCAATAATCGGGGAAAAGGATTGTTGTTTAGCGTAATTCGCAATAAGTTCACCAGAATAGCCGTTAGCTCCATAAATCATCCACTTTTTCATTTTTTTAATCCTGTTTTTTTATGCCTTTCATCATTTTGAGAAAAACTTTAATTTTTTGCTTCATAAAAAAGTCAGGGAACAGTCGTTTAATCAAGTATTGAGTGCGTGATTTTTTATGAGTCATGATAATAAATTTATTTTTATTGATACCATTAAAGATGCCTAAGGCTACATCATCAGCTGAAACACCCGAGGTTTGCATTTGTTTATCAATAAAACCCTTTGTTTTATCCGAAGCATTAGCCATGCTATCAACCAAGTTGGTTGGGAAAAAAGCAGGGCATGCCACACTAACTCCGATATTATAAAGAGCCATCTCGCCGTGCAAAGTTTCACTAAAAGCAACCACACCCGCTTTGACAACATTGTAGGACATCATTCCTGGCATATTGGCTAAACCTGCATAACTGGCAGTGCTGATTATATGGGCTTTATCGGATTTTTTTAACAAAGGCAAAAACACTTGAGTGCCATAGATAACACTTATTAAGTCCAGCGCGATAAGTCGATTCCATTCTTCAACCGTGGTACTTTCCAAAGTGCCTGCACTGGCAACACCTGCATTATTGACCAAAATATCCAGAGCTTCATGCTTACCAGCAATGATTTTAAAAAGTGCTTCAAAATTTTCTTTTGCACCGACATCACAATGGTGGTATTCGGCATTTTTACCCTCTAGGGTGAGCCTAGCAACAAGCTTTTTTCCCAACTCATCCTGGATATCTACAATTATTACATTCCAGCCTTTTTTTGCATACAACGTTGCAATAGCTTTGCCCAGTCCACTGGCAGCTCCTGTTATTAGAATGTTACTCATAATTTTATTAGATATAAACTTGATGGGCATCATAAACTAAAACAAATAAAAAATCGAGCGTTCGCTCTATATTGACAAAAAGTATTGCAAAGTTTAAACTCACATCCTATTAAAAAAATTAAAATACGATGAACTTTGCACTCTCAGACAAATTACAGAACAAACTTAACAGAATACAGTCTTTTTTAGAGAAAGAAATTTACCCAATTGAACACTTGTTTTTAAATCACCATTGGGATGAACTGTTTGCAGCACTCGAATCCTGTCGATTAAAAGTAAAGTCCCTAAAGCTTTGGGCACCCAATATGCCAAAATCAGAAGGCGGAACATTTGAAAATTTAACCGAACTTGCCTTAATTGGTGAAGTGTTAGGGCAATCGCCATTGGGGCATTTTGTATTTGGCTGCCAAGCACCGGATGCAGGCAATGCGGAGTTATTGCATTTATTTGGAACAGATGAACAAAAAGAAAAATGGCTCAAACCATTGGTGCCAGGAAAAATACGCAGTTGTTTTGCCATGACAGAACCACATACGGCGGGTTCAAACCCAACTTTATTGGATTCTAGGGCAGAACTAAAAGACGGCAATTGGCATATTAACGGACGAAAATGGTTTACTACTTCGGCTGAGGGTGCAGCTTTTACTATCGCCATGGTTGTCACCAACCCCGATGCACCAAAGCACAAACGTGCCAGTATGATTATCGTTCCATTAGAAACAAAAGGCTTTGAAATTGTGCGAAATATTTCGGTGATGGGAGCACAAGGCAAAGGTTATTTCAGTCATGCAGAAGTGACTTTTAACAATTGCGTCGTTCCACAAAAAAACATTATTGGTAGTGATGGAGATGGGTTTGCTCTCGCACAGGAACGCCTAGGTCCTGGTCGAATACAGCATTGCATGCGCTGGTTAGGAATTGGTAAAAGGTCTATTCAAGTGAGCAAAGAATTTCTAAACCGCAGAAAAATATCAAATTCGCAAGTACTCGCACAACAACCCTTAATGCAAGGAGCCATTGCCGAATCATTGGCAGAACTGGCAGCGGCACGTTTATTAGTCTTACAAACTGCCAGCCATATTGATAATTATGGTTTTGAAAAGGTTAAAAATGAAGTATCATTGATAAAATTTCATACCGCCAACGTGGTGCAACGTGTGGTTGATCGTTCTTTACAGTCTTTGGGAGGGCTGGGCATGACCGATGATACGGTGTTGTCCTTTTTCTATCGGGAAGAACGTGCTGCTCGTATTTACGATGGTGCTGATGAAGTGCATAAAATAGTTGCAGCCAAACGTTTTTTAAACAGCTAGGGAGTTAAATTTGGATTACCAGTCCTTTTGTCAACAGTATCAACCAAGTAAAAAAGAGTTGTACACGCAGTTTTATCGCTTTTTTAAAGATAAATTCAGTGTGAAAAATGAACGCATCGCGGTAGAGAAGTTAACCACAATTATTGAGGCAACATTCAAACTTTCCGCCAATCAGAGTTTTGCTAACATGAGTTTACGGCAACTATCCAAAGAATCTGGCTTGAGTATGGGTGGCTTGTATGCGTACATACAAAACAAACAACAATTGTCGTTATTTATCCATGAGTTCTTAAGTTATTTTGTCATTAAAACAATTAACCAAGTGACAAACAACAAAGGCTGCAATAATTTAGAATGCATCATTAGAACGCATATTTATTTAAGTGAACTGTTACAGCCTTGGTTCTTTTTTGCCTTTATGGAAAGTAAAAACTTGTCTCGAGATGAAATAAAAGCAGCCATACAATCTGATTTATTAATGGAAAGCAAACTGATTGAAGTAATTCAACGAGGGCAACAGGAAGAGATTTATAGCACTATTTTAAAAGCAGAAACCGTAGCCTCATTAACCAAGCCTTTACTGAGTGAATGGTACTTAAAACGGTGGAAATACAAAAAAAGAGGCATGAGCATTGACCAATATTGCCTAGCCGTGATGATATTTATTGAACGGGGCTTAACCAGTCCACACGCCCTAAGTGAATTTGAGAACAATGAAAAGCCATGAATAATAAAGCCCAAAAAGTACGAGAAGAGGACCAACTTGATAAAGAAAAATTAGCCCAATATTTATCCAAGCATGTCTTTGCAGGTATAAATGCTGACACATTAAACATAAAGCAATTCAAAGGTGGTGCATCAAACCTGACTTACCAATTGCAGTGGGATAAGCAAAAAGTGATATTGCGCACCGCACCCAAAGGTGCCAATATAAAAAGTGCACACGACATGGTCAGAGAATACAATGTCATTTCAAAAATAAGACCGCACTTTTCTTACGCACCAAAAACCATACACCTTTGTGAAGATAAAGAAATCATAGGCAGAGAATTTTACTTAATGCAAAAAGTAGAAGGCATTATTCCTCGCAAGGAATTTCCAATACCGCTTACCTCAACACAAGCAAAGCAAATATCCAAAGAACTCATAGATGTGCATATTAAATTGCATGAAATAGACATAGAAAAGACTGGACTGATTGAACTTGGTTACCCACAAGGCTACATCCAAAGGCAAATACTGGGCTGGAACAAACGTTATAAAAATGCCCGATTAAAAAATTCATTACAAGCCAACGATTTAATGCAATGGCTAGAAGACCATATGCCAAATGATGAGACCTCGAGTGTTATACACAACGATTACAAATTGGATAATGTGGTATTATCCGAATCTGATCCAACAAAAATAATTGCAGTGCTTGATTGGGAAATGACAACCATCGGTTCGCCGTTGATGGATTTGGGCTGCTCCTTGGCGTATTGGATAGAAAAAGATGATTCTCCAGCCATGCAAGCCATTCGCATGATGCCCACCTCAATAGAGGGCATGATGACCAGAAAAGAAATCGTAGAATATTATGGACACAAACGAAATATCTCTATTGATAATTTTGATTATTATTATATTTTTGGCTTATTTCGCCTTGCTGTTATTGTTCAACAAATTTACCATCGCTATGCACAAGGAAAAACATCAAACCCTGCCTTCAAAAATTTTGGTCAAATAGCCGCTGTACTTATTCAACAAGCACAAAAGATACGATTGAGTCTTTAAAAAGATTGTTAATACGTAATAGGTTCTATAGTTAGTTATGGAAAAGCTTTGACGCGAAGAACATTCATTTCTTTATTGGCTTTTTTCCAGTTCCATTTCTCCTGCGTAAAATAAATATTACCAACACCAAATTTTTTCATATCGTCTACAGAATAATTAAACCCAGAAATTGGTAATCCACGAACATAGGCTTTAATGTAATTCCTCCATTTATATTGAGAAAATCCATTAATGGTTATTTGCGTATTTACATTAATTTTTTTGAAAAAAGCAATTTCTTTTTTTCGCCATTTTACTGCCCATTCTTCGCCTTTTTGAACTTCTTTATTTATATTAGGTTGCCACGAACTCCCATGCCAACCTAAGATTGAGTCAGGGTTTAAGTATTTGTTTTTCGCTGCTGTAAAAACATAGTTAGCACAAGATGAAAAACACAACCGATTAACCTCAACATCAAGTTGATTATTAAATACAAATTCACCTAGACTCATACCAATATAAACATCGCCGCCATTACTAAAAATTATTAATCTTTTGGGTTTAATTTTTGCACTGTTATATAGTTGAAAAGTTTGTTTGTTTGATTCTTCACTTAACGCACCAAAATAATACAATTGATTATCCTCGCTTAAAAAGACATTTTCTTTATGGTTTTTATTGCGATCAATATTAATTATGGGGATGTGAAGACAACCTACTAGATTAAATACAAAAATAAAAATTAAAAAATAATTTATATTCCTCATAACATACTCAACAAGCAAAATTACAAGTTTACCAAAGTAAATGTTAGTACAAGGTTAAACCATAAAAACTTTAGTATCTTTTTATTGTGTCGCTTGGCGGTAAATTGTTATAGCTGGATTGTCGGTTTTAACCGACGTATTTTTAGGTTTAAACTGAGTTTTGAGTGGATTAAATCTCGTAGACCAATAGATTGCGCAATCGAATAAACCTCCAAATGAAACGGCAACAAAGCACCAGAATAGAAAAGGTCGCAATAGGCAACCAGAAGTTGTATAATGCAACTTTAACACTTTATTAAAATCATGTCTAAATCAATCAAACTATCAAATGAATTAGTTTCAGATGCAACAGCGTATGCAAAAATTCAGCATAGGACACCACCGAAACAAATCGAACATTGGGCTCGTATTGGGAAAATTGCGGAAGAAAACCCTAACCTAACAATGGGGTTTGTTAATGATATATTGGTAAGTCAAATGGAAGCTGAGCGAGGTGAGGTGAGTGAGTACCAGTTTGGATGAAAATATTACAATCAAATTTATTTAAGCGCAGGATAAAGAAATTACACAAAAACGAGAAACAAGCTCTCGATGACTCAGTAAAAGCAATTGTAAAAGATCCAACAATAGGAACTGCAAAAGTTGGTGATTTAAAAGGAGTATTTGTCTATAAATATAAATTATCGACGACTCAATATTTGTTAGCCTATAGCCATGATAAAGAGCAAGAGGTAATTACATTGCTGGCACATGGCAGTCACGAAAATTTTTATCGTGATTTAAAAAAGTAAAATTGAATCAAAAATTGAAGTCGCACAAACACTGTCGATGGGCTGAGCCAATCCTACGTTAGGATTGGTTTTTATCTACGTGTTTTTGCTACGCTTGCTATGATGCTCCGCGGTCATTGGCTTTAGCTGGATTGTCGGTTTTAACCGACGTTGTTTTTTGATTTAATTTGAGTTTTGAGTGGGATAAATCTCACGGACTCATAATTTCAACTCTAAAATCACCAATTAGTTCTTTTATTT